>CAZTHP010000001.1:0-23413 GCA_964613155.1 uncultured Lachnospiraceae bacterium
TGCTGGTTATGATTTTCATGATGCTGCCAAGATCTTCTGTTTCTGCGAAACGTGTTAATGAAGTACTTGATACCGTTCCTTCAATTAAGAATGGTGTTACTTTAGAAGGTAAAAAAGATGTTGTCGGTGAAGTAGAATTTAAAAATGTATTCTTCCGCTATCCAGATGCCGAAGAAGATGTGCTCCACAACATTTCTTTCACAGCAAAGAAGGGAGAGACCGTTGCGTTTATTGGTTCTACCGGATGCGGAAAGAGTACAGTGGTGAATCTTGTTCCTAGATTTTATGATGCAACAAAAGGTGAAGTGCTGATAGATGGCATAAATGTAAAAGAATACGATGAAAAAGTACTTCGTAATAAAATTGCTTATGTTTCACAAAAAGCAATACTTTTTTCAGGTTCTGTTCGTTCCAATATTGCGTATGGAAGTAACGGAAAGAGTGATCCTACAACAGAAGAAGTGATGGAAGCAGTGGAGGTTGCACAGGCAAAAGAATTTGTAGACGGTTTGGAAGGTACTTATGACGGCTATGTAGCACAAGGCGGAACAAACTTCTCAGGCGGACAAAAACAGCGTCTTTCTATTTCCCGTGCTATTGCAAGAAAAGCAGAAATTATGATCTTTGATGATTCATTTTCAGCACTTGATTATAAAACAGACCGTATACTTCGTAAAGCACTGGATGAAAAGTGTGCGGATGTGACAAGATTAATCGTAGCACAGCGTATCGGTACGATTCGTGATGCGGATAAGATTATTGTTTTAGACGAAGGACGTGTTGTTGGTATGGGTAAACATGATGAGTTGATGAAAAACTGCGAAGTTTATCAGCAAATTGCTCTTTCACAGCTTTCAAAGGAGGAATTGGCATAATGGAAAATAAAGAATATGAATTCGGACAAGCCCAGAAAAAAGTACACCGAGGACCGGGCGGTCCAGGTGGAAGAATGGGTGGCGGCGAACAAGCCAAAGACTTGGTGGGTACCTGGAAAAAGTTACTGTGCTATTGTAAGACTTATGCAGCAGCGTTTGTAGTTGCAATCGCATGTGCTGTAATCGGTACAATATTACAGCTTCTGGGGCCTGATAAGTTATCAGAAATATCGAAATATATTGAAGAAGGTCTCTTAACAGGAGAAATTGCATTAGATTCCATATTTACGATCGGTATGATTCTCGTTTTCTTTTATGCAGCAAGCTGGATTCTTGCTACTGTACAGCATTGGATCATGGCGACGATTACACAGAAGGTATCAAAATCTATGCGTGGAGACATTGTGTACAAGATTAATCGATTGCCGATGTGGTATTACAACCGTAATTCGACAGGTGATGTGTTGTCTCGTGTAACGAATGATGTAGATACAATTGGACAGTCTTTGAATCAGAGTATCGGAAATCTGGTTTCACAGGTGGTATTGTTCCTGGGCAGTCTTGTCATGATGTTTATTACAAACTGGATTATGGCGTTAACTGCTGTGGCGGCAACATTGTTAGGATTTGTCCTTATGATGTTGATCATGGGCAGAAGCCAGAAATATTTTGTGCGTCAGCAGAGAGCTTTAGGTGCACTGAATGGACATATTGAAGAAATTTATGCAGGTCATACGGTAGTAAAAGCGTATAACGGAGAAGAACAGGCAATTAAAGTTTTTGATGAAATGAACAGCAGTTTAAGGGAGAGTGGTTTTAAAGCACATTGCCTTTCTGGTTTGATGATGCCATTGATGACCTTTATTGGAAATTTTGCTTATGTGGCAGTCTGTATAGTTGGTGGAATTATGGCGTTAAATGGTACGATTGATTTTTCTGTTATTGTTGCTTTTGTATTGTATGTACGTTATTTTACACAGCCACTTTCACAGATGGCACAATCTATGCAGACGCTTCAGTCAGCAGCAGCGGCTGGAGAGCGTGTGTTTGAATTTTTGGAAGCAGAGGAAATGGAGGATGAAAGTGCCAAGATCAAGAAACTTGAGAACGTGAAGGGCTCTGTTGAATTTGATCATGTGAAGTTTAGATATGAAGATTCCGATAAAACGATTATTCCTGATTTTTCTGCATCTGTAAAAGCAGGACAAAAAATAGCAATTGTAGGTCCTACTGGTGCAGGTAAGACGACAATGGTCAATTTGTTGATGCGTTTTCACGAAATACAGGGAGGCGAAATTCGAATTGACGGCGTTTCTACAAAAGATGTAAAACGTGAGGATGTACATGAACAATTCTGTATGGTATTGCAGGATACATGGTTGTTTGAAGGTACGGTAAAGGAAAATCTGGTGTATTCTACACCGAATGTAACGGATGATAAGATTGAAGAAGCCTGCAAGGCAGTAGGTTTACATCATTTTATCAAAACATTGCCGAAAGGATACGATACCATACTGACGGATCAAGTTAATTTATCACAGGGACAGAAACAGCAGCTTACAATCGCACGTGCAATGATTGCAGATAAGCCGATGTTGATTTTAGATGAGGCAACCAGTTCTGTTGATACAAGAACTGAGTTACTGATTCAGGAAGCTATGGATCAGCTGATGCATGGAAGAACTTCTTTTGTAATCGCACACCGACTTTCTACGATCAAGAACTCTGATCTGATTCTGGTTATGAAAGATGGGGATATTATTGAGAAAGGTACTCATGATGAATTAATTGAAATGAACGGTTTCTATGCAGAACTTTACAACAGCCAGTTTGAACAGGCTTCTTGAGAAAGGGGATAGATTTGTAATTCATTTGCAACACTTCTCCGTAAAAATCCAGTAAAATTAATAAAAAAGAGTCATTGTTGGGAATGATAGGGATATGATTCCTCAAAACAGTGACTCTTTTTTAATGTTTAACAATTTTTATTTACACAAAAAGGAAACGTTTGGTTCTGGAAATACTATTTGACAGGAGCTGATTAAATAATTATAATAAAACAAACAGTAGTGCTTTAAAGTGCCTTTATTCCATGTTGATTAATTTGGGACTTTAAAGTGTTCTATAACGTTTTGAGCATGTCTTGATGATAAGGATTTGACATGTTCCAGGAAAGTTTATATGGAGGTATCAAAATGAAAAAGTGGATGGCATCATTATTATGTGTATGCATGGCAGCTGCAATGTTAGTTGGTTGCGGCAGCTCACAGACGAAGGAGACGGAATCAAAAGCAGATACTGCGAATAATGCAGCAGGAAGTGATAAGACATGGATCGTTGCAACCGATACAGTATTTAAGCCTTTTGAATATACCAACGAGAACAATGAATTCGTTGGTATCGACGTTGATCTTTTAGCAGCAATCGCAGAAGATCAGGGATTTAAATATGAACTTCAAAGTTTAGGTTGGGATGCTGGTGTTGCAGCAGTTCAGGCTGGTCAGGCAGATGCTTTGATCGCTGGTGCTACAATTAAGCAGGAACGTATTGATTCTGGCTGGATCTTCTCAGATGGATATTACAATGCAACACAGACTTTTGTAGTAGCAGAAGGCAGTGACATTGACAGTTATGAAGATCTGAAAGGCAAGAATGTAGCAGTAAAGAACGGAACCGCTGGTGCTGATTTTGCAAACAGCTTAAAGGATGAATATGGATTTACCGTAACAGTATTTGAAGATTCACCGACTATGTACCAGGATGTTATTCTGGGCAACAGCGTTGCTTGTGTAGAAGATACACCGATTATGGCAAGTTCCATTAAAGAAGGCGGATTAGCACTTCAGATTCCCGAAGGAATGGAAAGTGAAGGCGCTCCTTACGGTTTTGCAATTATGAAGGAAAAGAACCAGGAGCTTCTGGATATGTTCAATAAAGGTCTTGCAAATATCAAAGCAAATGGAACCTATGATCAGATTATTGATAAATACCTGAAATAGACAGGTTTTATATCGGATTTGTAAGACTGACAGATCGGAATAGATAAAAGGTAACATAGGCGTGAGAAATTTTAAGAAAGGTTTCTCACGCTTTTCATTAGGGTACCGTAAGTATTGTGATTCATTAGAGCAAACAAAGGTCTTTTGAGTAAATGTGAGAAACTTTATGTAGTGAAAAACATTTACATGCTGCTGATAGGCCCTTAGGCTCTGACAATATTAAACTATAGTTATGGAGGAATTTGCATGATTGGCATTATAGATACATATGGGAAAATGCTGCTGACTGCTATGGGACAGACACTTTTGCTGACATTGCTCTCTTTGGTATTTGCTATGGTCATCGGTTTGATTATCGCATTGATGAATGTAGGAAAGAACAGAGTTTTCAATTTGATCGGTACGGTGTATGTGGATGCAGTTCGTGGTGTTCCGCTGATCGTATTAGCGTATTTTATTTATTTTGGTGTTCCAGCAGGAGTACAGACATTAGGATTTTCTGATTTCCGTCTGACTGCGTTAAAAGCAGGTACGATCGCGTTGGCGATGAACTGCGGTGCTTATATGGCAGAGATTATCCGTGCGGGTATTGAAAGTGTTGATAAAGGACAGATGGAAGCGAGCCGAAGCCTTGGATTAAGTTATGGAAAGAGTATGCGTCGCGTTGTGCTTCCGCAGGCAATCCGGACGATGATCCCTTCGATTATCAACCAGTTTATCATTACCTTAAAAGATACTTCAATCCTTTCCGTTATCGGATTCCCGGAACTTACCAATACCGGTAAGACAATTATGGGTAATACCTTTAAGAATCTTCAAACCTGGGCAATTGTTGGTTTGATGTATATGATAGTAATCGTAACACTCAGTAAGATTGCTAAGCAATTGGAAAGGAGACTGAATCGTGGCAGATAAAGAAATCAAAATTCATGTTGAACATCTGAAAAAAAGTTTTGGCAAATTGGAAGTTTTGAAGGATATCAACATTGAGATTGAAGAAGGCGAAGTTGTTGTTTTTTTAGGACCATCCGGCAGTGGTAAGTCGACTTTTCTTCGTTGTTTGAATCAGTTAGAAGTTGCAACAGAAGGTAAGATCATCGTAGATGGCAGAGAAGTAACCGACCATAAAACCGATATCAACAAACTTCGTGAAGATATTGGTATGGTATTCCAGCACTTTAATCTGTTTCCCCATATGAGCGTTTTGGATAATATTATGCTGGCACCGGTTGAATTAAAAAAGATGACAAAAGAAGAAGCGAGAGAAAAGGGAATGCAGCTTCTGAAACGTGTTGGTATGGCAGATAAAGCAGATGTTTATCCGCCTCAGCTTTCCGGCGGACAGAAACAGCGTGTGGCAATCGCCAGATCTTTGGCGATGAATCCCAAAATCATGCTTTTTGATGAACCGACTTCTGCACTGGATCCGGAAATGGTTGGAGAAGTTTTAAATGTTATGAAAGAGCTGGCAGCTGATGGTATGACGATGGCAGTGGTAACACATGAAATCGGATTTGCCAGAGAAGTTGCACATCGGGTTGTATTTATGGACGGTGGCTATATTGTGGAGCAGGGAACACCGGAAGAGGTCTTTAATCATCCGAAAGAAGCAAGAACCATTGATTTCCTGAATAAAGTGTTATAAGTTCTGGAATAAAGTACTGGAAATGGTAAAAACTACATTAAAAGTTGGAAATCTGTAAAGAGAGGATAGTTTTTTCATGAAAAAGATTATTACCATCAGTCGTGAATTTGGTGCTGCTGGAACTACGATTGGAGTTGGTGTTGCCAGACGGCTGGGATATCAAATTTATGATAAAGCGATTATTTTGCATGGAGCAGAGGACAGCCATGTGAATAGTCATATGGATGTAGAAAGCATACTGAAATGGGACGAGAAGGTTCAGACGGATTTTGGATTTGCGCAAAGTTTGTTTGATATTTATAATAAATCAACGAGTGAAAAGTTGTATGCGGCTCAGCGGGATGTGATGCGTAAATTGGCAGAAAAAGGCAGCTGCGTGATCGTGGGCAGAAATGCTAATACTATTTTAAAAGAATTTGACCACACCCTTCATGTTTTTATCTATGGCGACGAAAATTGGCGTGTCGATTGGATGAAAGCAAAAAGACCGGGTGAGACAGAAGCGGCGATTCGGGAAGAATTGCGAAACGTGGACAAGGCAAGAAAGAAATACTGCAAATATTACAGCCATACAGAGTTTGGTGAGAGCAGTAATTATGATATTTGTTTGAATGTTTCCCGCTTGGGAATTGAAACCTGTATTGATCTTATCTGTCAGCTAGTTCAGAAAGAAGAAGCTTAACCTGTTTCTGCTAGTATAAAATTGTTTTGAAAAATAGCTGGTAGCTGGTGACGAGAAATGGAAGACTGGAGTTTGGAAACAGTTTATCTGCTAAAATCGAAAACTATACGAATGAAAAGAAAAGAATACTCTGGACAAGGGGATTTGAAATAGGATACAATGAATGTACAATTTGTATGTAAAGGAGACACGCATGGCAATTTATGATGTTTTGGTAGAATCTATCAATCCCTGCGGCGGAGATCGTCACAGCCAGAAGGAATTTATCGAAGTGGAAACAGACGATCCGGTAGCATATGTAAAAGCAAATGCACAGTGGGATATTATAGATGTGACAGAAAATGCAGATGGTGACTGTACCATTACCACCGGTGACGGCAATGGTTATATCACCAAATATGTATTTTCTGAGTAAACAGCTGTATTTTGCTGAATAAGCTTATTTTGTTTCCAATAAGCAGCGGAAACGTAAACTACGAAAAAACAAACCGTAGAATAGCAGACTGTGGAAACGCAAACCGCAGAATAGTAAACTGCGGAAAAATAAGTCGCGGAAACGCAAACCGTGGAATAGCAAAGCATAATGTTTTTACGTAAGGGGCATAGCGCGAGCAGGGGATTTTGGTTCGCGCATGCCCCTTTCTTTATAGGAATTTTGTTTTTTCAAAGAAGGCTTCTTTACATGCGGATGTGGATGCGGTAATATAGTGAAAAGCGAGGTGGAATATTTGATAAATCGAATCGAACTTGCAGATTTGGCATTAAAAATGCGGAAGCGTTCCTACAGTCCGTATTCGAATTTTTGTGTGGGTGCGGCACTTTTAACCGAAAAAGGGACGATTTATACGGGCTGCAATATCGAAAATGCGGCTTATACTCCTACAAATTGTGCAGAGCGGACTGCATTTTTCAAAGCAATCAGTGAAGGGGAAGACCGATTTACGTCGATTGCGATTGCTGGCGGTCCAAAAGAGGCCCTGGAACCGTTGGAGGTTTGTACACCCTGTGGAGTCTGCCTGCAGGTTATGATGGAGTTTTGCGACCCGGAAACATTTGAAATTTTATTGGTTCAAAGCAGGGAGCAGTATCAGAGCGTTTTTTTGAAAGATTTGCTTCCCAGAGGATTTGGAAGGGGGAATCTAGCGTATGAGAATGTATGATTTGATTATGAAAAAACGAGATGGTGGTACACTTTCGCCGGAAGAAATTCATTTTTTGATCCAGCAGTATGTAGCAGGTGAGATTCCGGATTATCAAATGGCTGCTTTTTTAATGGCAGTGTATTTTCGGGGGATGACAGACGAAGAAACAGCAGCAATGACGCTGGAAGTGGCACATTCTGGGGATATGGTCGATCTGTCTGGAATTGAAGGGATTAAGGTCGATAAACATTCTACGGGCGGTGTAGGAGATAAGACCACGTTGATCGTGGCTCCAATCGTAGCTTCTTGTGGTGTGAAAGTGGCAAAAATGTCTGGTCGTGGGCTGGGACATACTGGCGGCACGATCGATAAACTGGAGTCAATTCCAGGTTTTCAAACGACCTTGGATCAGGAGACTTTTTTTGAAATCGTCAATCGCACCGGTATGAGTTTGATCGGTCAATCCGGAAATTTGACACCGGCTGATAAAATGATGTATGCGCTGCGGGATGTTACGGCAACGGTTGATAGTATTCCACTGATCGCTGTTTCAATTATGAGCAAAAAACTGGCAGTTGGCAGTGATTGTATCGTATTGGATGTGAAGACCGGCAGCGGTGCATTTATGGAAACAGTAGAGGATTCCATCACGTTGGCGACGGAAATGGTCACGATTGGCGAGAATGCTGGACGAAAAATGGCGGCACTGATCACGGGAATGGATATTCCATTAGGCAATACGATCGGCAATAGCTTGGAAGTTCAGGAAGCGGTGGAAACATTGCGTGGAAAAGGACCAAAGGATTTAACCTTTGTCAGCATAGAATTAGCAGCGAATATGCTGTATTTGGCTGGAAAAGGTAAACTGGAGGATTGCCGCAAACAGGCGGAACAGGCAATTGCAGATGGAAGTGCTTTTCAGTGTTTGTTGGCTATGGTGGAAGCGCAGGGCGGAGATTGTTCGGTGCTGGAAGATATTTCCCTGTTTCATCAGGCGGCTTATTCTCGTGAAATTTTGGCACCAGAAAGTGGTTATCTGGCGCATATGGACACGGAGGGATGTGGCATTGCTTCGTGTATGCTGGGAGCCGGTCGGGAGACGAAAGACAGCCTGATCGATCATGCAGCAGGAATCGTACTGCAAAAGAAAACAGGAGATTGGATTGAAAAAGGTGAGCCGATTGCCGTCTTTTATGCCGAAAACGAAGCTCGTTTTGCAGCAGCACAGGAAAAATATTATGCTTCGCTTACAATTTCTGATCAAAAACCGGAAGCAGAGCCGTATATTTATGCCCGTGTAACAAAGGACGGCATCGAACGTTTCGACCAATAACCGGTCCAAACAAGTAGCAGAGCAGCTTTGTGCGAAACGCTTGCGGTAAGGCAGGAATCAGCAGAGCAGCTCTGCATAAAAAAGATAGAAATAGGTGAGATGTATGACTTGGGAACAATTAAAGGCGCTTCCGAAAATTGATCTTCATTGTCATTTGGATGGTTCTTTGTCGCGTGCATGTGTACAGGAATTAGCTGGACGCACGGTTTTGGCGGAGGAACTTCAAGTTTCAGATGACTGTGAAGATTTAAAGACTTATTTGGAGAAGTTTGAACTGCCGGTGTCGCTTCTTCAAACAGAAGCCGGCTTGAAAAAAGCGGTATACGATGTGATTCAAAATGCAGCAGACGAGCAGATTTGTTATATGGAAATCCGATTTGCCCCGATGCTTTCGGTTCAGAATGGATTAAGCTGTGAGCAGGTCATCGCAGCTGCTTTGGCTGGTTTGGAGGAAGCACAAAAAGCGTATCCGGTCAAAGCACAGATCATTGCCTGTGCGATGCGTCACCATACCTTGGAGCAGAATCAAAAGCTGTTGGATGCGGCAGCACTTTTTCTGGGAAAGGGGCTTTGTGCAGTTGATCTGGCAGGAAATGAAGCAGCATTTCCGATGAAAAATTTTTGTGAATTGTTTCAGCAGGCACATCGCCGTGGGATTCCATTTACGATTCATGCTGGAGAATGCGGCAGTGTGGAAAATGTCATAGAGGCGATTCAATGCGGTGCGCAGCGTATCGGCCATGGAATTGCTCTTTCCGGTCATGAAGAAGAGATTCGTTTCTGCCGGGAAAAGAAGATTGGATTGGAACTGTGTCCGATCAGCAATCTGCAGACAAAGTCTGTGCAGAAAAAGGAAGACTATCCGCTGCGGGAGTTTTTAGACGCAGGGCTTTTCGTCACGATCAATACCGATAATCGTACGGTCAGCAATACGACGTTGACCCGCGAGCTAAACTGGATTCAGGAGCAGTATCAGATTACGGATGCTGAAATCCGGCAGCTGCAAAAAAATGCATTAGAAGTTTCGTTTGCACCGGAAGAATGGAAAGCGCAGCTGCAAACGATCATGGAGCTGTAAAGCAGCATAAAACGGTTACTTAATTAATAGAAACAAATTCGATAGAATAGTGAATCGAAGTCAATAAAGGGTAGGATCGAAACCAATAAAAGATAGAATCGAAACTAATAAACGATAGAATCGAAACTAATAAAAGATAGGATCGAAACTAATAAAGGATAGAATCGAAACCAATAAACGATAGGATTGAAACTAATAAAGAATAAAGGAGATCAAAATCATGAACAAAACAATTCCCTCAATGGATGCTTGGCTGGCAGAGGCGAAAAAGGATGAAAGTGCACCGAAGATCGGAATGTATTTAACTCATAACGGAATCGTTCGCCAGACGGCGAAGGCAAAGGTGCGTCATAACGAAGAAGGAACGAAGCCGGTTACTGGAATGTTGTTTTCTTATGAGCAGGAAAAAGTAGATGCGATTATAGCTGAAACCTATAAAATGGATGGTATTTATTATATCAAGGTTTGGCTGAATGAAGGAGAACTTCAAGTTGGTGACGATATTATGTATGTGCTGATCGGTGGGGACATTCGTCCGCATGTAGTAGATGCCCTGCAGTATCTGGTTGGAAGAATTAAAAATGAATGTGTAGTAGAAACGGAGTTAAATTAATAGATGGAACGTTTTTTAGGAATTGACAGTCCGGTAATGCGTGCGCTCTCCATTGCCGCCGATCTTGCTGTTTTAAATTTATTGTGGCTGGTATGCTGCATTCCGCTGGTGACGATCGGCGCATCCACAACCGCAATGTATTCTGTGGCCTTAAAGCTGGCAAAAGGGGATGATGGCTATGTGTGTCGGCGTTTTTTCCGCGCATTTAAGCAAAATTTCAAACAGGCAACCGTAATTCACGTGGTTGCCTGCGTATTTGCAGCGATTTTTGCAGCGGACTTTTTTATTTACACACACGGTGGAACCGTTCCCCAATTTTTCTTGATCTTATTACTGGCAGCGGCGCTGCTGGCGGCGATTTTCTTATCCTGGGTTTATCCGATTCTGGCGCAGTTTGAAAATTCCCTTTGGAATCTTTGTAAAAATGCATGGGCAATGGCAATCGTGCATCTGCCTTTTACCGTGATTTTATTGGCAGTCAATTTAATCTCACCCGTTTTTATTTTATGTTATACGGAATGGTTTGTAAAAGGAATGGTTGTCTGGATTTTATTCGGCGGTTCTGCTGTTGCCTATCTGAATTCATTTGCATTAAATCATTGTTTTCGTCGTTATATTCCCAAAGAAATTCTGGAAGAAGAAGAAAATGCTGCGAATGGCATTTGGTTTTCTTAAAAAGTCATAATAACATAATTTTTCATCAGATAATCACAAGACTTAAACGAATAAGGTACGGTATAATCAAGTCAGAATAACAATATCATAATTTACAATTTTGCAGGAGGGCAAAATGGCAGCAGTGGAATGTAAGATTAAAAAATATACATATGGAACACCATTTTTTACAGATGCAGTGATCGAAGCAGTGGAAATGGGAGAAGGTGCGCCTTCTTATGTAACCGAGTTGGAGAATGGCTTTACGTATCAGATGGACGCCGCTGATGTGGTATACGGTCTTGGGGAGAACGTGCGTGGAATCAACAAAAGAGGCTGGCGTTATGTGAGCAATAACAGCGATGAAAGCTGTCATAAGGAAGACCGCGTTTCTTTATACGCTTCTCACAATTTCATCATCGTAGATGGTGTGCAGCGTTTTGGTCTTTTTGTAGACTGTGCAGGTACCGTTACTTTTGATGTTGGCTATACTGAACACAATACGCTGACAATTACAGCGGATCAGATGAATCTGGATCTCTATATTTTAGAGGGCGAGACATTACAGGCAATCGTAAAAGGATTCCGCCAGATGATCGGCCGCAGCTATATCGCACCGAAATGGGCATTTGGATATGGACAGAGCCGTTGGAGTTATATGACAGCAGACGAAGTGCGGGAAGTTGTTCGCAAGCACAGAGAAAATCATATTCCGCTGGACAGCGTTTATCTGGATATTGATTACATGGAGCGTTATAAAGACTTCACGATCAATGAAGAAGCATTTCCGGATTTTAAAGCATTTGTAGAGGAGATGAAACAGCAGAATATTCATCTGGTTCCGATCATTGATGCTGGTGTTAAAATCGAAGAAGGCTACGATGTATACGAAGAAGGTGTCAAAAACGGTTATTTCTGTAAAGAAGCAGATGGTACTGATTTTGTAGCAGCAGTATGGCCGGGTCTGGTTCATTTTCCGGATATGTTAAATCCTGAAGCTCGTAAATGGTTTGGTCAGAAATATCAGATTCTGCTGGATATGGGAATTGACGGATTCTGGAATGATATGAATGAACCTGCAATCTTTTATTCCGAAAAGCGGATTGAAAAAGCAATTGACAAAGTGCAGGAATTTAAAGGTAAAAATATGGATCTGACGACGTTTGAGGAGTTTAAAGCCGTAACAGGAAATCTCTCCAACAGTCCGGAAGATTACAGCAGTTTCTATCATAATGTAGATGGAAAGGGCACGATGGTCTGCCACGATCAGGTTCATAACCTTTTTGGATACAATATGACACGTGCTGCCGGAGAAGCTTTTGAAGAACTGGAGCCGGAAAAACGAATTTTAATGTATTCTCGTTCTTCTTATCCGGGAATGCACCGTTATGGCGGCGTATGGCAGGGCGATAACTGCTCCTGGTGGTCTCATGTGAAATTAAATATGAGTATGATGCCCTCTTTAAATATGATGGGTCTTCTGTATACCGGTGCTGACTTAGGCGGATTTGGTTCCGATACAACGGAAGATCTGCTCCTGCGCTGGCTGGAATTTGGTATTTTCACACCACTGATGCGCAATCATTCCGCTATGGGAACCCGTGTGCAGGAAGTTTATCGTTTTGAAAACAGTATGGAAGCCATGAAAAATATCATTGGACTTCGCTACGGATTCCTGCCTTACCTTTACAGTGAATACATGAAAGCGGCTCTGCGCGGAGAAATGTATATGAAACCGCTGTCATTCGTTTATGAAAATGATTCCTTCGCTGCAAAAGTAGAAGATCAGCTGCTGTTAGGCGATAGTATTATGCTGGCACCTGTTTATGAGCAGAATGCAGAAGGTCGTTATGTTTACCTGCCGGAACCGATGAAAATGGTTAAATTCAGAAGTCTTACAGACCGCACAGAGGAAATTTTATCTGCTGGTCATCATTATGTGCCGATCGCACTGGATGAAGTGGCAATCTTCATTCGCCCGGACCACATCCTGCCCCTGTCAAAAGGCGGAGAATGCGTAGCCGATGTCGATTTCTCTGATCTGGAATTATTGGGCTATGTAACAGACTGTGCAGAATACGAATGGTATGATGATGACGGTATTTCCAAGGATTATGAAAATCCTGCAAATTATGTCACATTTGTAGTAAAAGCCGATGGAAGTACTGAAATCCGGGGAACAAAAGACATAAAAACCGTTACAAATTGATAAATAATAAGGAGGTTTTTTCTATGTCGATGCCAAAATGGTTGGAAAATATTGTATTTTATGAGATTTATCCGCAGTCTTTTAACGATACCAATGCAGATGGGATTGGTGATATGCAGGGAATCATTGAAAAGCTGGATTATATCAAAGAGCTGGGATGTGATGGAATTTGGCTGAATCCTTGTTTTGAATCTCCTTTTTTTGATGCAGGTTATGATGTGTCAAATTATAAAAAAGTAGCACCTCGTTATGGCACAAATGAAGATCTGAAACGTTTATTTGCAGAAGCACATGCGCGCGATATGCATGTAATCCTCGATCTGGTGCCGGGTCATACTTCGATCGAACATCCCTGGTTTCAGGAGTCCTGCAAAGCGGCGAAAAATGAATTCACGGATCGCTATGTTTGGAACGATGATATTTGGTCTGATTTTGGAAAAGATGAAAGCATCACCGGTAGTATCCGCGGTTTTTATGAGCGAAATGGCTGCTGTGCTGTGAATTTCTTCTCTATTCAGCCGGCATTGAACTATGGTTATGCGAAATGTACGGAAAGCTGGATGCAGCCGATGGATGCGCCCGGTCCGATGGCAACGAGAGAAGCGATGAAAGATGTAATGCGTTTCTGGATGTCAATGGGATGTGATGGTTTCCGTGTTGATATGGCAGGTTCTTTGGTAAAAAATGATGAAGGCCAGGAAGCAACGATCAAGCTGTGGCAGGATTTTCGGCAGTTTATGGATGAAGAATTTCCGGATTGTGCCCTCTTATCGGAATGGGGAAATCCCGGACGTTCTTTAAGAGGCGGTTTTCATATGGATTTCCTGCTGCATTTCGGTCCCTCTCACTACCTGGATCTGTTCCGTGTAGACGAACCGTATTTCTCCAGAAGGGGAAAAGGCGATATTTATGATTTCGTCCAGACCTATAAAGAAAATTATGAAGCAGCAGACCGTAAGGGACTGATCTGTATTCCTTCTGGAAATCATGATATGCCTCGTATCAAGGAAAAACTGGATGATGAAGAAATCAAGATTGCGTTTGCGTTCCTCTTATCCGTACCGGGAGCACCGTTTATTTATTACGGTGATGAAATTGGTATGAATTATCTGGAAAATCTGCCCAGCGTAGAAGGCGGCTATCACCGCACTGGCGCAAGAAGCCCGATGCAGTGGGATCATTCTGCAAATGCAGGTTTCTCCAGCAGTGAGCTGGAAAATCTGTATATTCCGCTGGATCCTTCGGAAGATCGTCCGACCGTTCAGGATGCGTTAGAAGGCAAGATTTCTCTTTATGATGAGATCAAAAAGCTGCTCGCTGTAAGAAAAGAGCATGAAGCACTGCAAAGTACAGCACCGATGGAATTTTTATATGCAGAAAAAGCAGCCTATCCTCTTGTTTATAAGAGAAGCGGCAAAGATGAAGAAATCCTTGTTGTTTTAAATCCTTCCGATCAGGAAGTGAGCTGCGAAATTGCTGCGGGAAGCAGCAAAAAGGTTCTGTATTCCAATCACGGCGAGGCTGTTTTAAAAGAAGGAAAACTGACCGTACCGGCAGCATCTGCTTCCTTCCTCTTACTCTAATCTCAAATTCTTTAATTAAAAAAATTTCAGGAATGGAACCCATTCTGCGAATTTTAGAAAAAGCCTCGTTGTGAAAGAATTCTCAACGGGGCTTTTTTGCAGGTGCACTTGGGGACACACGTTTCCAGTTTCTCGTTTTCATTTTATAACAAGCCTTGAGAATACGGATATTATCTTGCGAACTATTTTTAAGTATGATAAAATTTTTCATATAATTGTGCAGCTGCAAATCTATGACTTGCAGCTGCCGATTGTTGAAAAAGCAGTAAAAGGGCTGTACTGCTCGTTGGATGTTAGTTTTTGAGGGGAAGGGTAACGAAGTATGGTAACAATTAAAGACATGGCAGAAATATTAGGGATGAGTACTACAACCGTTTCCAATGTAATACATGGAAAAACGAGTCAGGTTTCACCGAAAACAGTAGAAAAAGTGGAGAAGCTTTTAAAAGAATACGATTATGTACCCAATATTAATGCGCGGAATCTGGCGCAGAATCAGTCAAAGATTATTGTAGTGGCGCTGAAAGCCAGACGGGATAAGTATCCCAATATCCTGGCAGATCCTTTTTTTGGAGAATTGGTCGGTGCGATCGAAGCAGAGATACGTAGACAGGGATATTTTATGATGCTGTATATTTCCAATGATATTCAGGATATTATGAAATATATTTCTTCCTGGAATGCAGATGGTCTGCTTTTAGCGGGTATGCTGCATGATGATTTTATCCGGGTGCGCAGTAAATTGAAAAAACCGATGGTGCTTCTGGATAGTTATGTGCCGGAAGTGATCAAGCGTTATGTAAATGTTGGGCTGGATGATGAAAAGGGAATGTATGAGATGACGCATTATCTGTTGGAACAAGGGCATCGGCAGATTGCTTTTTTAACGGATAATATGGAAGGTGTCGATTATATTCGGTATAAAGGACATGTACGTGCGCTCCAGGAATTTGGTCTGGAACCTTCTGAGGAGGATATTTTGCTCCTCTGTCCAGGAGAAGATGAGAAGGAAGAAAGTCTTCGGGAAATCCGGGAAGCAATCAAGGATTACACAGCATTAATGACCTGTTCCGATTATTATGCAGCTTTAGTGGCCAATTATCTGATGGATTCGGGCGTTCGAATCCCGGATGATCTTTCCATCACAGGCTTTGATAACAATATGTATTCGCAGATGATCCGTCCTGCGATCACAACGGTTGCACAGGATGTGGGAGAAAAAGGCAAGACGGCTGTGCAGTGTCTTTTGAAGCTGCTCCAAAAAGAAACACTCGAAGAACGCGATATTCGACTTTCCACAAAACTGGTCATTCGGGACTCTGTGAAAACGATCACCGCTTCTTCTACTGAGGCATAAAAATTAGAAAAATGTATAGAATAAGGCATTTCTGTTTGTGTTAAAACAGCAAAATGCCTTATTTTTGTATAGACTTTTGAAATTATTATCGCAGATGTATGTATAATTTGTGCGAAATATAAAATTCAGGATGCGAAAAATTAAAACTTATGCGGAAAAGGTATTGACTTTTATTTGGTAAACATGCTATACTACAGACACGTAAGAACCTTATGCGCAAAAGGTGGCACGAAAAAATATCTATTATGACAATGAGGTGTAGGAAGATGAAGAAAAAAGTTGTATCATTGTTACTTGCTTCAGCCATGGTAGCTTCTTTAGCAGCATGCGGCAGCAGCTCTACAGATGAAACCAACGGCGGTGCAGCGAATTCTGCAAAGAGCGGCACAGAAATCCGTGTTGTAAACGGTAAGATCGAAATCGATCAGCAGCTGAAAGACCTGGCTAAAACTTATGAAGAAGAAACCGGCGTAAAAGTTACGATCGAATCTTTAGGCGGTGGTGTTGATATTCAGGGTCAGATCAAAGGTTATTATCAGGCTAGCAATATGCCCGATCTGTTCGTAATCGGCGGTGCTGGTGACTTTGCAAACTGGACAGATGAAGTTGCTGATTTAAGTGACTGTGCATTTGCAGCAGATACCGATATGGCTTACAAAGATGACAACGGTAAAGTAGTGGGATTCCCTTATGCAGTAGAAGGTTATGGTATTACTTACAATGCTGATATTCTGGAAGCAGCTGGTGTAGATCCCGCAACACTGACAAGCTATGCAGCATACGAAGCAGCTTTTGCGAAGATTGACAGCATGAAAGAAGAACTGGGCATCGACGCTGTTTGTGCAGTAGCAGCAGAATCCAGCCAGATGTACTGGTCAACTGGTAACCATATTTTCGGTTACTACTTAAGCGGCGGCGTTGACAGAGACAACAAAGAACTGTTCAATATGGCTTGCGAAGGTAAATTTGATGAAGATCGTTTAGCACAGTTTGGTAAGTTCTTCGAACTGTTATGCAAATACTCCGATCAGAAGGTTCTGATCACAGGTACATACGATGATCAGTTAGGTGCATGGGCAAATGGCAAGACTGCATTCATCACACAGGGTAACTGGATTGATGCATCTTTAGCAGATTACAATGTAACATTTGACTGCGGTATTGCTCCTTTAGCATTCACCGAAGAAGAAATGACCGGCGTTCTGGCTTCTTCTCCTTCTTGGTGGTGTGCATACAAAAACAGCAAGAACCTGGATGCAGCAAAAGCATTCTTGGATTATCTTGCAACATCAGAAGCTGGACAGAAGTGTCTGGTAACCGATTGTGGTATGGTATCTCCTTATAAGAGCTGTTCACTGGTTCCCGAAACTCCTCTGGCTAAGAGTCTGAAGACTTATATCGATGCTGGCGATACTTATGCATGGGATTGGTCTAACCTGAAAGAAGGCGTTGCTCAGAGATGTATCGGACCTGTCTTCTGGTCTTATGCAAATGGTGATCTGACAAACGAACAGTTTGTTTCCATGATGGGCAGTGAGATGACCAAATATATGAACGAATAATAGGCGTTATCGCATTGAAACAAGATTAGACACGGGTATTCGCCATGAATATTCAGGCAACATCTGAATATTTACGAAACCGCGTACACATGGGCGGCTGAAAAGTCGCCCATAATTTTTTTGCTCTGTAACCAAATATCCATCCCATTTTTTATGAAAATGATGTTGGGAAAGCCTCAGCGTATGGTACGCTGCAGATAAGATATCAACATAAGAAAAACATATGCCCCCATAAAGCAATCTGCTTCGTATGCTTTTAGGTGATGGGTTATGAGAATTCAAAGATGAAAGGAGTATTCCATGGAAAAAGCATCCCCTATTCGAAAAACGCTGTCTTGGGCAGCGATGGCAGCTGGTCTGATACTGATGGTCTATGCGTTAATTCTGGATTTTTCCGGAAGTGAAAGTACTCTGCGCGGTGCGATTTTAATAATCGGTGCCGTTGCATTAATGGCTGGCCTTTATTTTCTTCCTACACAGAAACATCGTATGATCATCAATATTCTGTTTTTGTTCCCTCTGGTATTTGCCTTTGCAGTTACGGTATTATTGCCGTTTGCAGCAGGTATCTTTTATTCCATGACAGACTGGAATGGTATCAAATTAACCAAATTTGTAGGGCTGTCAAACTATATTAAGATTTTCAGCTCCGGTGAATATCTGTATTCATTCTGTATCACCTTCTTATTTACGATCATCAATATGATCCTGGTCAATCTGGTATCCTTTTCTCTGGCGCTGTTATGTACCTCAAAGATTAAAGGACGCGATTTCTTCCGTGCAGCTTATTTCCTTCCGAACCTGATCGGCGGTATTGTATTAGGTTATGTATGGCAGTTCGTTTTTAATAAAGTTTTAGTAGAAGCAGAATTTTTATTTGAAGGTACTTCTATGTTGGCAGACCCCAACCTGGCTTTTGTAGCGATTTTGATCGTAAGTTGCTGGCAGTATGCGGGTTATATTATGATGATCTATATCACAGGTCTTCAGACTGTACCGAAAGATGTGCTGGAAGCAGCCAGCGTAGATGGTGCAAATGCATGGGTGACTTTAACGAAGATTCGGATTCCGATGATCATGAACACCTTTACCGTATGTATTTTCCTGACACTGGTCAATTCCTTTAAGCAGTTTGATCTGAACTTGTCCTTGACAGGCGGTGCACCCAGTCGTATCATCGATGGTGCGATGTACAACGGTACCGAATTTTTAGCTTTGAACATTTATAATACGGCAATTGCAAAAAATAATTATTCATCCGCACAGGCAAAAGCGGTTGTATTCTTTGTTTTATTAGCATGTGTATCCCTGACGCAGGTTAGCGTGAGCAAGAAGAAGGAGGTTGAACTGTAATGAGTGCAAAAGTAAGAAATATTCTTCTCACGATCGTAGCGGTGATCGTTGCGATCTATACCTTATCTCCTTTTTACCTGGTAGTGGTAAACTCTGCAAAGACTTCCGTTTCCATTACGGACGATCCGATTGCTTTACCGGAAAATTGGGGTCAGATGCTTGAAAACTTAAAAGGTGTGATCAACCACCAGAATTTCAGCTACTGGTCTTCTTTTGCCAGCTCGCTTATTATCACAGTAGTTTCCTTAGTACTTCTGGCTGTTTTTTCTGGCATGGCTGCATGGGTTTTGTGCCGAAATAAAACAAAATGGTCGGAACTGATCTTTATGTTGTTTGTATCTTCTATGGTTATTCCGTTCCAGGTTGTTATGCTGCCTTTGATTTCGACTTTCCGTGATGTCGGAAGCTTTGTCGGAATCCAGATGCTGTCCAGCTATAAAGGAATTATCTTTGCTTATCTGGGATTTGGTGGTGCGATGTCGGTATTTATTCTGCATGGTTTCGTAAAAGGAATTCCTTATGAATTAGAAGAAGCAGCATGGATCGATGGCTGCTCACCGGAAGGAACCTTTTTCCGAATTATTTTCCCGTTGTTAAAACCGGTAGAAGTAACCGTTTTGATCTTAAATGGTCTGTGGATCTGGAATGACTACCTGCTGCCTTCTTTGATGCTTGGTTTAAATGGCAAGATCAAGACACTGCCGGTAGCGGTAACCAGTTTTGTAGGTTCTTATGTAAAACAGTGGGATTTGATCATGTGTGCAGCATTCCTGGCAATGATCCCGATTGTTGTGCTGTTCTTATTTGCACAGAAACAGATTATGGCCGGTATGGTAGATGGTGCGATCAAATAAGATCATTTCGTACCGTTGGATCAATATGATAGATGCCGCCGGGTAAGGCGGCGGAATGGAGATTTGTATGAGAGAAAGTGGTATTTTACTTCCTATCAGCAGTTTGCCTTCTCGTTATGGAATCGGCTGTTTTTCAGAAAGTGCATATGCATTTATTGATTCTTTGGTAGAAAGTGAGCAGCGTTACTGGCAGATACTTCCTTTGGGACAGACCAGTTATGGTGATTCTCCGTATCAGTCCTTCTCTACGTTTGCCGGAAATCCGTATTTTATCAGTTTGGAAGCACTGATCGAGGAAGGCGTGCTGTCGCAGGAAGAATGTGATGCAGCTGATTTTGGCAATGACAGCCGAACCGTTGACTATGCGAAGATTTATGAGAGCCGTTATCCACTTCTGCGAAAAGCATATGAAAGAAGTCATATTGCAGAAAATCCGGATTTTATCCGTTTTCAGCAGGAGAATGCTTACTGGCTGGATGATTATGCACTGTTTATGGCAGTGAAAAAGTTTTTTGAGGATGCAAGCTGGGAGCACTGGCCGGAAGATATCCGCAAGCACTACGGCTATGCGATGGATTATTACCGCGAAAAACTGTATTTTGAAGTTGAATTTTACAAATATTTACAATTTAAGTTTCGGGAACAATGGATGGCACTGAAATCTTATGCGAATGAAAAGGGAATCCGAATAATTGGCGATATTCCGATTTATGTAGCATTTGACAGTGCAGATACCTGGGCAAATCCTCAATTATTCCAGTTAGATGAGGATAATCTGCCCGTTGCGATCGCAGGCTGTCCGCCGGATGGATTTGCAGCAGATGGACAGGTTTGGGGCAATCCGCTGTATCGGTGGGAATACCATCGTGATACCAATTATGATTGGTGGATGTCTCGTCTGGCTTATTGTTTCCAGCTTTACGATGTTGTGCGGATCGATCATTTCCGCGGATTTGATGAATATTATTCCATTCCCTATGGAGAAACCACTGCTCGCAATGGACATTGGGAAAAAGGACCGGGTATTGAATTGTTTGATACGATGAAATATCGCCTGGGAATGAAGGAAGTAATTGCAGAAGATCTGGGTTATGTAACTGATTCGGTGCGGCAGCTGGTAAATGACACTGGTTTTCCTGGTATGAAGGTGCTTGAATTTGCATTTGATTCCCGTGATACAGGCAGTGCCAGCGATTATCTGCCGCATAATTATCCGGTCAACAGCGTTGTTTATACCGGAACGCATGATAACGAAACGCTGAAAGGCTGGTATCAGAGCATTTCGGATGAAGAACGTGCGATGGTGCGTCGTTATCTTCATGATGAACATACACCAGATGAAGAATTGAATTGGGAGATTATTTATCTGGTGATGAGCAGCGTTGCCCGGATTTGTATCATTCCGATGCAGGATTATTTCGGATATGACAATCAAGCGCGCATGAATCAGCCCTCTACTTTAGGAAAGAACTGGAAGTGGAGAATGCTGCCCGGAGAACTGACCGAAGAACTTCTGACAAAGATTAAAGAAGTGACCGCGCTCTATGGACGCCGTGCATGGCATACATCCGATTCGGAGTAAGAGGAGAGGTCTTGCAGGCAGATATCTTGTAGAAAGATGCTCTGTAAAGAGGTGTCTAGTAGAAAACCCCTGTGGATAGAAATCCTGTAGAAAGATGTTCTGTAAAAAGATGTCTGAGAGAAAACCTGCGGAAAAGCCTTCTGCAGTACAGATGCAAACATAACAATTTGAAAATTTGCTGCTTGCGTAAAAAGAAGCTCTGGTACAAACCGATTGAAATTTGTACCAGAGCTTTTTAAGTTGTTGCTGTCGAATCGCGAACTCTATTGGAATCGCGAATCCATTTCCTTTATATTCCCCTTATCGGATTACAGGAACAGATATTTTAATACGAACAGGATTGCCAGAATGTACATCAGAAGACTGATTTTCTTTTCTTTTGCTTTACCTGTAACGGTGTTCAGAACGACATAAGAGATTACGCCCATCGCGATACCTTCGGAAATGCTGTAGAAGAAAGGCATTGCCAGGATGCAGATGTAGCAGGGGATTGCTTCGCCCATATCATTGAAATCGATGGCTGTAACATTGCTCAGCATGTAAAGACCAACAATGATCAGTGCCGGAGCAGTTGCAAAGGAAGGAATTGCCAAGAAGATCGGAGACAGGAATAAGGACAATCCAAATAAAATCGCTGTAGTAACAGAAGTCAGACCCGTTCTGCCGCCTTCTGTAACACCGGATGCACTTTCTACGAAAGTAGTGGTGGTGGAAGTACCCAGCAGTGCGCCAGCAGTTGTAGCAACCGCATCTGCCATCAGAGCACCTTTGATGTTGGGCAGCTTGCCGTTTTCATCCAGCATGTTAGCTTTTGTAGATACACCGATCAGTGTTCCCAGGGTATCAAACATATCCACAAACAGGAATGCAAACACGATTACAATAAAGTCCAGAGAAAGGATATTGGAGAAGTCCAGTTTGCAGAAAATAGGAGCGATGCTGGGGATGGACAGGCCATTGCTGAAATCCGGAAGCAGGCTGTAGAAGCCAACTTCTGCATTCGGTACATACAGACCAGTGCACTGGCAGATGATACCTAAAATCCATGTGATCAGAATACCCCACAGGATATTGCCTTTTACATTTTTAATGACCATAATGCCTGTCACCAGGACACCGATCACTGCCAGTAAAACAGTAATTCCCACATCGTTAAAGGTTGCATTTACACCATTTACCTGGTTGTAGGCATCGACTGAGAACAGCTGTAACAGAGTAGAGCCGCCGATTACGATATTTGCATTCTGCAGACCGATAAATGCGATGAACAGACCAATACCAACGCTGACTGCAGATTTTAAATTAGTGGGGATTGCATTAAAGATTGCTTCACGAACATTGGTAGCAGACAGCAGGATAAAGATGATACCTTCTGCAAAAACAGCAGTCAGTGCATACTGCCAGCTGTAGCCCATTCCTAAAACAATCGTGTAAGCAAAGTAAGCATTCAGTCCCATACCGGGAGCCAGTGCGAAAGGATAGTTGGCAAGCAGTGCCATCAGCAATGTACCAATAACTGCTGCAAGAGCAGTTGCGGTAAAGACTGCACCCTGATCCATACCAGCTGCGGATAAAATACTGGGATTGACAGCCAGAATGTACGCCATAGTCATAAACGTTGTAATACCGGCAAGAACTTCTGTCTTTGCATCGGTGCCGTTTTCCTTGAGTTTAAAAAAACGTTCTAACATGATTTCCTCCTTCAATCATAGGGCAAAGGTGAATTTTGCCACGAAAAATTTCCACCAGTATTATACTTTACTTTTTTTTTCAAGTAAAGATTTTCAAGAGAAAAGAAGTCATTTTTTGTCAAAATTCCATCAAAAACCATGATATAATGAGCGCAAGCGAGCTAGAGCAGGCGAAGCCTATTCAAAGCGAGCGGCGAATGT
>CAZTHP010000001.1:23513-52022 GCA_964613155.1 uncultured Lachnospiraceae bacterium
ATGAGCGCAAGCGAGCTAGAGCAGGCGAAGCCTATTCAAAGCGAGCGGCGAATGTTGCTTGCGATCAATTTCTGAAGAATTGAATACAAAGTACAGATCGCAAGATATGAGCGCAAGCGAGCTAGAGCAGGCGAAGCCTGACATTTTAAGTTAGAAAGGAGAAGATGGCTGTGTTTTCCTGCTGAATAGCGTGGATCAGCAGCCGAGATAGATTATGAATAAAGATTTAACGGTAGGGAAACCGTCCAAAGTCCTCTGGCAATTTTCAATTCCGTTGTTTGGAAGTGTGATCTTTCAGCAGATGTATAATATTGCAGACAGCTTGATCGCTGGTAAATTTGTAGGGGAGCATGCGTTGGCAGCTGTGGGAAATTCCTATGAGATTACATTGATTTATCTGGCTTTTGCATTTGGCTGCAATATCGGAACATCGGTTATCGTATCCCAGTATTTTGGTGCGAAACAGATGCGGGAAGTCAAAACGACCGTCAGTACTGCAATCTTGTTTACGGGAGTTTTATGTAGTCTTTTGATGCTTGTGGGTTTTTTGACAATGCCGGCACTTCTGCGCCTGATTCATACGCCGGAGAATATTTTTGCAGATTGTCTGCTATATTTGAATATCTATACAGGCGGCTTACTGTTTTTGTTCTTTTATAATGTAAGTACCGGTATTTTCTCCGCACTGGGAGATTCGGTTACGCCGTTTTATTTTCTGGCTGTTTCTTCGGTTGCGAATATCATAGGGGATTATCTTTTTGTAACGGCATTTGAGATGGGTGTTGCAGGTGTTGCCTGGGCAACCTTTATCTGTCAGGGATTTAGCTGTGTTGCTGCTGTGTTTACGGTATGGAAGCGGATTGCAGCTCTTGAAAAAGGGATAAAAGCACCACTGTTTTCTGCTCAGATTCTGCGAAAGATTCTGGCGGTGGCAATTCCCAGCACCTTACAGCAAAGTTTTGTATCCATTGGAAATATTCTGATCCAGAGTGTGATCAACAGCTTTGGTGCCAGTGTGATCGCCGGTTATTCTGCGGCAATCAAGTTAAATAATCTGGTTATTACCTCTTTTACAACGCTTGGAAATGGGATGTCGAATTACATTTCTCAGAATCTGGGAGCTGGAAAAAAAGAACGGATTGCGCCAGGCTATCGAGCAGGACTTCGGATGGTTTATCTTCTTTGCGTTCCCGTTATCATCCTCTATTGGGCAGCCAGTCCGCAGTTGATTCAGCTGTTTATGGATCAGGGCAGTGCAGAGGCGATTCGAACCGGTACGTTGTTTTTGCGGATTGTAACACCGTTTTATGTAGTAGTAGCAACAAAATTGATCACCGATGGTATTTTGCGTGGTGCGCAGAAGATGAATGCGTTTATGGCGGCTACTTTTAGTGATCTGATTTTGCGTGTTGTACTCGCCTATATTTTATCGGGTCTTTTCGGCGTGATCGGCATCTGGTCCGCATGGCCGGTAGGATGGATGATCGGAACACTTTTGTCTATCTGGTTTTATAAGCAGGAAAAAATTGCTTATACAGCACCAAAATAAGTTGCCCTCTTTCTTCTGGTAATTTTAGGAAAGCCATGATATACTGGAAAAAAATGTCGTTAGATGAAGGAGAAGCATCATGGTACAGTTTTTAGTTAGACATTTTGTTCCTAATTTTGAAAATGTCTCAGATCCTAAAGTACGTTCCCGTTATGGAACTTTAAGTGGTACGGTTGGAATTATTTGCAATCTTATTTTATTTTGCGTGAAATTTGCAGCAGGAGCGGTATCGGGAGCAGTATCGGTTATGGCAGATGCCTTTAACAATCTCTCAGACGCTGGTTCTTCGGTCGTAACTCTGATCGGCTTTAAGATGGCAGAAAAGCCCGCAGACCCCGATCACCCGTTTGGACATGGACGAATTGAATATTTATCCGGTTTGTTTGTTTCCGTTGTCATTCTTTTGATGGGTGTGGAACTGCTGAAGGGTTCCGTGGATAAGATTCTGCATCCTGAAACGATTGAAGTCACGCTGTTTTCCATTTGTGTGCTGGTTTTGGCAATTTTGTTGAAATTTTGGATGGCGCATTTTAACCGGATTTTGGGAAATCGGATTTCCTCTGAGGCGATGAAAGCTTCCGCAGCTGACAGTATGAGCGATTGCATCGCAACCGCTGCGGTATTGTTTGGTATGATTTTCTGCTATTTCACCAGCTGGAATATTGATGGTTATGTCGGCGTTCTGGTTTCCTTCTTTGTTTTAAAAGCAGGATATGATTCAGCGAAAGATACGATTCAGCCGCTGCTTGGAACACCTCCGGATCCGGAACTGGTTTCTGCGATGGAACAGTTTGTATTAGAGAGCAATATGGTGCTGGGCATTCATGACATGGTCGTACACGATTATGGTCCGGGTCGTTTAATGGTTTCTTTACATGCAGAAGTGGACAGTACGAATAATATCATGGAAATTCATGAAGAAATCGACCGGATCGAGATGGCGATGAACCAGAAATTCCACTGTGAGACTACAATACATATGGATCCGATTGTCGTACATGATAAAGCAGTAAATGAAGCGCGGGAAGCAGTTGGTCGAATTATAGCGGATATGAACTCCGAGTGGCAGTTTCATGATTTTCGGATGGTCAAAGGACAGAAAAATTCCAATTTGATCTTTGATCTGGTGATTCCAGCTGATCAGCTGAAAGATGCGGCAGAGATTGAAGCGAAAGTAGCAGAGCGGATTCATACAGAATATCCGCAGTATTCTGCTGTAATAAAGGTAGAACAAAGTTTTATCTAAGGAATCCTGGAGATAATTGACAGAAAGTACTTCGATATAAAATGATAGAAAGTATTTCTTTGAAAGAAAGGGAAAGTCACTTCATTCGAAGTTTTCCGGTATAATTTAGGAGAAATTTATTTTGTGCAGACTTCCCTGGCATAATGGGAGAAATTTATTTTGTGCAGACTTCCCTGGCATAATGGGGAGAAATTTATTTTGTGCAGACTTTATCGGCATAATTAGGAAAACTTCACTTTGTGCAGAATTTCCCAGCATAGTTAAGTCCCGCTTATTTTTGAGCAATTTTTTGACAGATTTTTCAAATTTTACTTGACACAGATGAAATGTATATGGTAAACTAGCTAAGTCTGAGAAATACTTCAGACGCACGATTGAGCGTATCTGAAGTTATGGATTGTGACTGGTAATGCAGGCAAGACCATCGTAATTAGAAGGAATCAGAGGATTCGCTCTATTATGGATGGTCTTTTTTTATGCTCTCGGTAAAGATATGGGGATAACAGCAGATGTATAAGATTACAAAGGTGATTAACAACAATATTGTCTGTTCTTTAGATGAAAAGGGACAGGAAGTCATCTTGCGCGGTCGGGGGATCGGATTCCAGAAGAAAAAGGGGGAGGAGATACCGGAACGCGAAGTAGAGAAGATCTATAAGATGACTGGTACAAAGCGTATGAACAGGCTGGAACAGCTTTTAGAGGAGATTCCGCCGGAATATGTGGATGTTTCAACAGAGATTATTGAATATGCGGCGCAAACGCTGCAAAAACGCCTGAGTGGAAATCTTTATATCACGCTTACCGATCATATCAGTTTTGCAATCAGCAGAAAGCAGGATTCTTTAGAGTATCAGAATGTAATGCTGCCGGAAATTAAGTGCTTCTACAGACCGGAGTATGAAATCGGCCTGTATGCGCTGGATTTAATCGAAAAGCAGCTGGGCATTCGGCTGATCCAGGATGAAGCAGGATTTATTGCCCTGCACATCGTGAACGCAGAACTGGAAACCAATATGTCTGACATGTATCAGATCACAGAGCTCATTCGAGATGTGTTTGAGATCATACGTGTCTACTATGGCAGAGATTACAATCCAGATTCTTTGGATTACGAGCGTTTCGTAACACATTTAAAGTATTTTTCTCAGCGATTATTTCAAAATGCAGTAGTAAAGACCGATCAGGGCGGTCTGGGCGAGATGCTTCGGCTGCATTATACACAGGATTATAACTGTGCATTGAAGATTAAAAGCTTTGTTCAGGCAAAGTATAAAAAAATCGTTTCAGAAGAAGAAGTATCGTTCTTAACGATTCATCTGCACCGGCTTTTTATGGCAGGAGAGCAGGAAGCGTATTCTTCTGACAGCGAATCCTGATTCGGGATTGGATCAGGAACGGAACACAAATAAAAAGTATGTAACAGGATCGTGACTGGTAATGCAGGCGAGACCTGAGTACAGAGGAAAGCAGAGAGGAGTCTTCTGATCGCATTAAGAGCGATGAGAGGGATGCTTTTATTTGGTTGCTTCTGTACTCCGGTTTCGCTTTTTTTTATGCGAGTAGCGATGAAAATGCTGGAATAAAAAGTGAATTTGAAATCACTTTGCAAAAGTCAGAAGGATGACATAAAAATGTTTTTTTAGAGCAAGCTAATGGTATTCTTTTTGTATTCTTTTGCAGTTCGGTAAGTCCTGTTTACAGATAAAGTAACATGGCATTTGGAAAATGCCGGGTTAAATGAACATTTGGCTGCTGTGTACAGCCGGAAAAGGAGATTTGTATGAAAGATAAGATTTTTGGTATCTTACAGCGTGTGGGCAGATCCTTTATGCTGCCGATCGCAATTCTTCCCGTAGCAGGTCTGTTCCTGGGAATTGGTGGTTCTTTTACCAATACGACTATGCTGGAAACCTATAATTTAATGGGTGTTATGGGACCTGGTACAGCAATTTATGCATTCTTAACCGTATTAAGTGATGCTGGTAACATTGTATTTGGCAACTTGCCGATCATCTTTGCAATGGGATGTGCAATCGGTATGGCACAGAAAGAAAAAGAAGTTGCAGCTTTATCCGCAGCGATCGCATTCTTTATCATGCATTCTGCAATTGGCGCAATGATCAACATTCATGGCGGTGCAGAAGCAATGTTAAATGGTTCTACTGCAAGTGTATGCGGTATTACTTCTTTACAGATGGGTGTATTCGGCGGTATCCTCGTTGGTCTGGGTGTTGCAGCGCTGCACAATCGTTTCTACAAGATTCAGCTGCCTCAGGTACTGTCCTTCTTCGGCGGCACTCGTTTCGTTCCGATCATCAGTTCCGTTGTATATCTGTTCGTTGGTATTTTGATGTTCTTTATCTGGCCTACCATTCAGGCTGGTATTTATGCAGTAGGTGATCTGGTACGCAGCTCTGGTTATGCAGGAACCTGGCTGTATGGTTTCATGGAAAGACTGCTGATTCCTTTCGGTCTGCATCATGTATTCTATTTACCTTTCTGGCAGACTGGTGTCGGCGGTGCTCTGGAAGTTGGCGGTCAGCTGATCGAAGGTGCACAGAACATTTTCTTTGCACAGCTGGCAGATCCGACTACAAGTGTATTTAGTATTGAAGCAACTCGTTTCATGACCGGTAAATTCCCGATGATGATCTTTGGTCTGCCGGGTGCAGCACTGGCTATGTATAAATGTGCAAAACCGGAAAAAAGAGAACAGGTTGGCGGTCTGCTGATTTCTGCAGCACTGACTTCTATGCTGACTGGTATTACCGAACCTCTGGAATTTACATTCCTGTTCGTTGCTCCCTTACTGTATGGTATTCACTGTGTATTTGCTGGTTTAGCTTATATGCTGATGCATGTCTTTAAAGTAGGCGTTGGTATGACATTCTCCGGCGGTATCATCGACTTTGTTCTGTTCGGTGTGATGCAGGGCAGCGCAAAAACAAACTGGGTGATGATGATTCCTGTAGGTATCGTATATTTCATCGTATATTACCTTCTGTTCCGTTTCCTGATCACAAAAATGGATCTGAAAACACCTGGACGTGACGATGAAGGCGAAGTAAAACTGTATACAAGAGCTGATGTGAATGCAAGAAAAGCTGGCGAAAACGCAGCAGTTTCCACAGCAGCAGAAGATCCGGTTTCTGCTATGATCGAAGTAGGTCTTGGCGGACGTGATAATATTTCTGATATCGATTGTTGTGCAACTCGTCTTCGTGTAACGGTAGCAGACGGAAGTAAAGTAAACGAAGCACTGTTAAAAAGCAGCGGCGCAGCTGGCGTTGTGAAAAAAGGAAATGGTATCCAGGTTATTTATGGTCCCAGTGTGAATATCGTAAAAGCAAATCTGGAAGAATTCCTGGCAAAACATGCACCTGTTACGATGGAAGATCTGATGGGCGGCAGTGAAGAAGCTTCTAAACAGGAAGCAGAAGGCGCAAAAGAAGCAGCAAAGGAAAATACCGCAGCAAAAAATACAGCGGTAAAGACGATTGCAGCACCTTTAAATGGTAGAGTAATGCCTTTAAGCGAAGTTGAAGATGGCGTATTTTCTGAAGGAATGCTTGGTGAAGGCGCAGCGATCGAACCCGTATCCGGCGAAGTAACAGCACCTTGCAACGGCGAGATCAGCATGGTATTTGATACCAAACATGCAATTGGACTGGTAACAGAAGACGGCGTTGAATTATTAATTCACGTAGGAATTGATACCGTTCAGTTGAATGGTAAATGTTTTGATGTAAAAGTACAGGCTGGCGATCAGGTTAAAGTAGGTGATCTGTTAGCAGTTGTTGATCTGGAAGGCATCAAAGCAGCAGGCTATCGCACAGTAACACCGGTAATTGTATCCAATACCGATGATTATGCAAGTGTAACGATCGCTGCATCTGGTGATGTAAAAGCAGGCGCAGATCTCTTAAACGTACAGTAAGTCGTTTACAAAGAAGGGAATTTAAGGAATCCTGCAATCGGTAAGTAAACGGAAGCGATTTTGTAATGCGGAAAAATGGATTCCGTAATGCGAAAAAGTGAACACTGGATAGGTAGGATTTCGAAAATAAAAAAGTGGCATTGGAAGTTTTTAAAACTCTGATGCCGCTTTTTTTATCCTCAAAAAGAGTTATTTGCAGGTACAAAGTTTTCTTCGTTTTGGATAGGAAAATCGAAAAGGAAAAAGAGAAACCGTTTCTTTTTCGGTCTTTGGTGCTAAATTGCATGAAAATTTTCGTATCATTGTACGAATTGAACAGTAAAAAACTTGCTATACGCTTTTAGTTTTGGTAAAATGTAAGAAGATTGATCGCTGTTTTAGGAAAATGACGGTTTGCCGCAGCACAGAGGTTTATAGGGCTGCCAGAGCAGGCCGTTTTTTCGAAGAAGATGACAGCTATTAAATAAAGAAAGGTAGTATAGCAACAATGGATAAGGTGAGAGTACAAGATGCAGTAGGAATGGTTTTATGTCATGATATTACAGAAATTGTTCCGGGGGTAGTAAAGGATGCGGCATTCCGGAAAGGACATATCATTCGGGAAGAAGATGTGGAGAAGCTTTTAAATTTAGGAAAAGCCCATATTTATGTCTACAATCTGGAAGATGGTTATGTACATGAGAACGATGCTGCTGCACGTATGGTAAAAGCGGCCTGTGGACAGGGTCTGCGTCAGAGCGAGGTAAAAGAAGGCAAAATCAGTCTTTATGCAGATTATAAAGGGGTACTGAAGATTAATCTGGATGCTTTATACGCTGTGACAGAAGATCCGGAAATCTGCTTTGCAACCATTCATGGCAATAAATTAGTAGAAGAAGGCAGTATGGTAGCCAGCACTCGTGTCATTCCGCTGGTTGTAGAGGAAGAAAAACTGGCAGCATTTGAAAAAGTCTGTGCAGAGATGGGTCCGGTTGTACAGGTTCTTCCGATGAAAGCGGCAAAGATTGGTATGGTTACAACAGGTTCAGAGATTTTAACGGGTCGTATTACAGATAAATTTGGTCCAGTTCTGGAAGCAAAAGCAAAAGAATTAGGTTGTGAGATCGTGGGACAGGTATTTCCTGGCGATGATCGCGAAGCCATCACAAAAGCAATCCTGGATTTTATCGACCAGGGTGTTGATATGGTAGAAGTAACCGGCGGTATGTCTGTCGATCCGGATGATATGACACCGGCAGCAATTCGTGCCTGTGGCGGAGAAGTGGTGACATATGGTGCTCCTGTTCTGCCCGGAGCGATGTTTATGCTTTCCTATGTCAAAGGAATCCCGGTTGTTGGTCTTCCTGGCTGTGTTATGTATGCAAAACGGACAGTATATGACTTGACGGTGCCTCGTATTTTGACAGGTGAAAAATTAACCCGCAAAGATTTTACCCATTTGGCACATGGCGGACAATGTCAGAATTGTAAAGTTTGCGTATATCCGAACTGCGGATTTGGTGCTTAATTTGTATGCGTAAAAAAGTGCAGACGCTGATCATTACGTTTACAACAACGATGAAGGCGATGAAGATGGAATCCTGTTGTAAAGCGATGGGAGTACCGGGGCGTTTGATCCCGGTTCCCGGCGAAATTACAGCAGGATGCGGTCTTGCCTGGAGTGCGAGACCGGAAGAACGGGAAATTCTGGAACAGATTTTAAAGGAATGCGAACTGGAAGCAGAAGGCATTTATGAAATTCTGTTTTAAGCAAGAAGCAATCGGGAAATTTGCTTTTGGTTTCTGTTTTTTAGCATGGAAGTGTTGATTAATCGAAACATGACAGAAAGGATAGGGAAAAGGATGGAAAAGACAGTCAATGCGTTGGGACTTGCTTGCCCACTCCCCGTTGTGGAGACAAAGAAAGCGTTGGAGACGATGACAGAAGCTGGTGTGCTCACAGTTTTGGTTGACAATGAGATCGCTGTGCAGAATGTTTCTCGGTTTGCCGCTTCCAGACAGCTGGAGGTAAAATCAGAAAAGATCAGTGATACGGAATTTCGGATTCGGATTTTAACAGCAGCGGTGCAGACAGAGGCACAGGCGGCAGAAGGTAACGCGATTGGAACGGATGGAATCAATGGGGGCAATGGAGTCGATGCTGCGGCAGCAGAAGCTGAGCCGGTTTGTCTTTTAGATGGAAGACGAAAAGGATTGGTTGTGGCAATCGGCAGTCAGGAAATGGGAAGCGGTGCAGAGGCATTAGGCAAATCTTTGATGAAAGCCTTTCTCTTTGCCTTGACGAAGCAGGATCAGTTGCCTGAAACGATGTTATTTTTTAATTCCGGTGCGAATTTAACCTGTGAAGGCAGCGATTCGCTGGAGGATTTAAAGGAATTGGAAGCACAGGGTGTAGAAATTTTAACCTGTGGAACCTGTTTGGATTTCTATAATCTGAAAGAAAAGCTGGCAATCGGCGGTGTTACGAATATGTATGTGATCGTCGAAAAGATGGAACAGGCATCGCTTGTTATAAAACCTTGATCCAGTGAGAAATACAAATGGGATGCGGGGATAGTTATGAAGGATTTTTTGAAAGAGAAACTAGTCATCGTGCGCGGCGGCGGAGATTTAGCCACTGGTACGATTCATAAACTGCATCGAATGGGATTTCCAGTTATTATTCTGGAAATCCCAAATCCTTCTTCTATAAGAAGATACGTGGCTTTTTCCGAAGCAGTTTATGAAGGGACGATGACGATAGAGGGGGTTACATGCCGTTTCTGCGGAGATGTTTCGACGCTTTCCGATGCAAAAGAAGCGGCTTGGAATGTTTTGGAAAAGGGTGAGATTCCCTTATTTGCCGATTCGCAGGGAAGACTGATTCCATATTTGAAGCCTTGGGCAGTGGTGGATGCAATCATCGCTAAAAAAAATCTGGGAACTTCTCGGACGATGGCACCGGTAACGGTTGCGCTTGGTCCTGGTTTTACAGCAGGTGAAGATGTGGATGTAGTCGTGGAAACAAAGCGGGGGCATAATCTGGGACGACTTTTATATGAAGGAAGTGCTGAACCGAACAGTGGAATTCCCGGTATTATCGCTGGTTATGGACGGGAACGCGTCAATCATGCAGAAACAGCAGGGATTCTTTACAGTGTTCGTAAAATCGGCGATTTGGTAAAAGCAGGCGAAACAATTGCAGTGATCCGAACCGAAGATTCCTTAGGGGATGTGGATTATGTCGAAGTGAAAAGCAAGATCAGCGGTGTTTTGCGGGGGATGATCCGAGATGGTTATCCTGTCACAAGAGGCTTTAAAATTGCAGATATTGATCCGCGGGAATCGGAACAGAAAAATTGTTTTACGATTTCCGATAAAGCAAGATGTATCGCAGGCGGTGTAGCAGAAGCACTGCTGTCTGCATGGGAGTGATCGGAAGGAATCGGAATGATTTTCAGCTGGTTGAGGTGAAAAATGGGACATGTAATTGCTTATGTAGGGGCAGGTGGTAAAACATCTTCGATTTTGGAAGATGCACTGCGCCTTCAAACGAAACCGAAACGTTTGGTTGTCACAACGACCACACATATGCGGCGGCCGCAAAGAATTCCGGAAGGTACGGATCAGCTGACTGAAACGGTAGAAGAAGCTGCTTGGCGTTTAGACCGGGGCGAAGTCGTCTGGTATGGACATCCGGCAGGTGGGAGACGATTTGCAGGTCCCTCACCAGAAGAATGGGAAGCACTTTGTGGTATGACGGATTATATTTTAGTAGAAGCAGACGGTTCCAAACGACTTCCAGTAAAAATTCCGGCTGCGCATGAACCCGTTATTCCAACGCATACCGATCAAATCCGCGTCGTTATGGGCATGAGCGGACTGGGAAAACCGTTGAACGAAGTTTGTCATCGTTTGCCGCTGATTTTGGAATTGCTGGAAAAAGAAGAAACTGATTGCTTAACCGAGCAGGATTATCAAAAAATTTTGCTGCAGGGCTATTTTCTTCCTTTACAAAAACGATTTCCCGCCTGCTCTTTGGAATTGTATTTGAATCAGGTAGACGAAAGCAACATGGCACTTTTGGAGCCAGCAAAACGAATTGGAAGTGCTGTGGCAGATGCAGTCGGTGGAATCACGGTTCAGTATACAAATTATACGAGAGCATTATTAGAAAACATTAAAGCAGGAAACTCCGACTTTGATAAGTCGGAGTAGTTTACTAGCAGTTGGTTTACTAGCAGTTGGTCTACTAGCAGTTGGTTTACTAGTGGTTGGTTCATTAGTAGTTAGTTTATTAGTGGTTGATTGACTACCGGTTGGTTCACTAGTGCTTTTGTTTTGTTTAGGAAGTGGTTGAAACATGTATCAGAAAATTGCAAAGGAAATTCTGAATCGAAAAAAAGTGAAGCTTTCGGTTATTTTAAATGGAAAAGATCAAGGAAAGCAGATAGTTTTTCAGAATCGAAATGAACTTTTGATGAAAGATGCAGGGATTGAAGAAGAATCCCTTATTTTCCAGGAAGCGCAAAAACAGGTGGTTACAGGTATTTCAAACTGTTTGGAAACGGAGATTTTTACGGAAATTCTTACAGAGGAACCACAGCTTGTAATCTTGGGCGGCGGTCATGTAGCAGCAGCCCTTTGTCATATGGCATCGTTGACGGGATTTCATGTTACGATTGTAGAAGATCGGCCGGATATGGCAGGGAAAGAACGGTTTCCCGATGCAGATGCGATTATTTGCCAGTCTTTTGAAGACTTATCTCCGGTTTTAAAAGAGCAGGGAGAAAATAGTTTTTACGTAATTGTCACACGTGGGCACCAATCCGATCAGATTTGTCTGGAACAGGTGCTTCGGTATGAATATACGTATCTGGGTGTGATCGGAAGTCGGCAAAAAACGGCGCATTGTCGTAAGCTTTTGCAGGAGCATGGATTTCGAAATGCCGAAATCGCATCGATTCATATGCCGATTGGCCTGAATATCGGTGCACAGTCACCGGAAGAAATTGCCATTAGCATTTTGGCGGAAATGATTCAGGAAAAAAATCGGAGACAATCAGAAGGATTGACACCGGAAATCTGGGAATGGATCGCAGCACATCCAGGTGAGCGCGCTGTTTTGTGTACGATTATTGAAAAACGTGGTTCTGCGCCACGTGGAGTCGGAAGCCGTATGCTGTACCGAAAGGCGGCAAGTAAACAGTTGATTACGGAAACGGCAAGGAACGGACAAGCAGTTGCAGAAAGTACAGGGGATGAGCAAGTGCTTGCAGAAAATACAGGAAATGAGCAAGCAGTTTTTGAAAGAAAAGCAGTAAACGAGGAAATGCCGATGAAAACAAATGAGCAGGTTATTGGCACGATCGGCGGCGGTGCGTTAGAATATGCGGTGATACAGGAAGCTGCGCGATTAAAAAAAGACGAGCTCAAACTTGCCTGGTTTCATCTAAGCAGTGCAGAAGGCGCACAGCTTGGGATGGTCTGCGGCGGTACAGTACGCGTATTGATGCAGGAGATTTCCTGTTGATTTCTTGTTGATTTTTTGTTGATGATAGGACGTTCTGCCATTCGTCACAGACAAATGCTGCATAAGCAGCGAGAATCCACAAAGTGGATCAGTCTGTGACTTGTCGGCGGAATGTTGTTTTACATAAAACTTGGGTAATTCTGATTCCTGTGATGCGGAGTGAATTCCAAAGCGGTTTTACGATTTTATGTGTTTTTATGATTCTGTGCAGTGCTGGTTTTGCTATTCTACGTACGCAACTGCTTCGATTTCAATCAGTGCATCCTTGGGAAGTCTTGCAACTTCAACAGCTGCGCGGGCGGGATACTCGCTTTCGAAAAACTCTCCATAGACTGCATTCATATCTGCAAACATATTCATATCCTTTAAAAATACGCCAATCCGGATACATTGGCTTAGCTGTACACCACCGCTTGCCAGAATATTTTTAATATTGGTCAATGACTGGCGGGTTTGTGTCTGAATATCATTTCCTGCAAATTCGCCTGTAGCAGGGTCGATCGGAAGCTGTCCGGATACGAATACGAAGTTGCCAGCTTTTACAGCCTGTGAGTAAGGTCCGATCGCAGAAGGTGCATGTTCTGTATGGAAAATTGTTTTCATGAAGATCATCCTTTCGTTGTCTTTTTAAATTTTCAGGAAGGTAGTTCCCTGTTTTCAGTGGTATTCAATATCACGATTCGCACTTTGTGCTGGGTGTTTTTTTGAAAACTATCGAAAACTATCATGATTACCATTTGCCGCTCGCATGGAACAGACTTCGCCTGTTCCTGCTCACGTGCGCTCATTATATCATATTTTATCGATTTTGTAAGGATAAGATTTTACAGGTAAAATTTGCTAATCATAGGTTTTAATTTTGTCGAGATAAGATTCGCTAAAAATAAGGTTTTGCCGAGATAAGATTTAGGAAATACAAGATTTTGCGAGGATAAAAGTTTATAAAGATAAGGTTTTGTCGGAACAAGATTTGATAATCATAAGTTTTTATTTTGCAGGGACAGAATTAGATAGGAACAAGGTTTAGAAGATGTTAAAAATGGATTTTATCGTAATGGCAGCTGGGAACAGCCGACGTTTTGGGAAAAATAAGCTGCTGCAGCCGATTCAGGAACGGCCGATGTTTACCTGGATTTTCGATGTGCTGGAGGAGGTTGTTGCAAAATTAGACGAAACGAAGACCGCGTGCGGCCGGATTTTTGTGGTGACGCAGTATGAGGAAATTTTAGCGGAAGTGGAAAAACGCCGGAAAAACTACGAAAATAGCAGTCAGCTGCATATTTTGCAGAAGGAAAATGCCTGGCAGCCTGGGGTTATAAGCCCAGAGAGTACAAAGGGCATTTCGTTTACCATTCGCAGCGGACTTTTGGCAGCAGGGGATCAGGCTGATTATACGATGTTTTTAACCGCAGATCAGCCTTGTCTGCGGGCAGAATCGATTTTGCGCCTGGTCACGGAAACCTTGCAGGCGCAAAAAGGGATTGGAAGTCTTTGTTATCAGGAAACACCGGGGAATCCCGTTCTCTTTCATCGAATATATCGAAAAGAACTGATGGATTTGGAAGGCGATACGGGAGGGCGAAAAATCGTAAAAAAACATCCGGAAGACTGTTATTTTTGCCCAATTGCGCAGAAATGGGAGCTAATCGATGCGGATACTGAAAAATCCTTGCAGGAGATTCTTGATTATTTTTCTGAAACGTAGTATAACTGTTTCAATATGTAGCTTATGGAAGCAAATTGCGAAGATGCAGACTGCTAAAATAAAATTGGTCAAGAGGGCAGCTGCTGAATCAGAACTACAGAACTGCCGCAAGAAAAGCAGGTGGTCGTAAAAGGGATGAGATACCAGGGAGGATAAATTTATGCAGCTTTTAAAAGACAGAATCCGAAAAGATGGAGTGATTAAAGATGGAAACGTACTGAAAGTAGATCGTTTCCTGAATCATCAGATGGATGTAGAACTGTTTGCTGAAATCGGAAAAGAACTGAAAAGACGTTTTGAAGGAAAGGAAATCAATAAGATTCTGACAATTGAAGCAAGTGGAATTGGAATTGCCTGCGTGGTAGCACAGTCGTTTGGATGTCCTGTTGTATTTGCAAAGAAGAATAAAACGAAAAATATTGCAGGAGAAGTCTATACGAGCAGAGTGGAATCCTTTACCCATGGCAGAGTATATGACATTATTGTTGCAAAAGAATTTTTAGGACCGGAAGATAAGGTTCTGCTGATCGATGATTTTCTGGCGAATGGAAAAGCATTGGAAGGTCTGATCGAATTGGTTCAAAAAGCCGGTGCAGAATTAGTAGGTGCCGGAATTGTGATTGAAAAAGGCTTCCAGAGAGGCGGCGATGCGATCCGCAATATGGGAGTACAGCTGGAATCATTGGCAATCGTAGAAAGTATGGATGAAAAGACCGGTGAGATTGTATTCCGCTAAGAAATGGAAATGACAAAATTGATATACGAGACTCAAATTTCGCACATGAATTCTCAAGACGTATAGACATTTGTTTGAGTGCAAAGTTTGACATACGAAATAAAAAGCCATCTCCAAACCTTTTGAAAGGTTTGGAGATGGCTTTTTTATTTCAATAGGAAATCGTTCAGGATGCTTTGTTTCGATTAAAAACTTAATAGCCGGGTTGATTCGGTCGTGTGTTAGAAAAATAAGTGTGCACCAAACAAAAGTATTGAGGAGGTTTTTCTCAGTTCCTGTGCAGATTTCCTATGGGAAAGGAGTATCGAAATGAAAGCAGGATAACTGCTTCGTTTATTGAATGCTGATATATTTAATCGGATCTGACTCCGTTATTTCTGTGATTTTAGGAATTCGTAAGGTTAAAATACCGTCCTTGAAGGAAGCAACGATATCTTCTTCCTTAACCTGTTTGCCAACATAGAAGCTTCTCTGGCAACTGCCGCTGAAACGTTCTCTGCGGATGTAGTGACCATTGTCATCCGTCTGCTCCTGATTGGAAGAACGCTGTGCCTGAATGATCAGATAACCATCTTTTAACTGAGCATGTACATCTTCCTTCTGATAGCCGGGAAGTTCCAAATCCATCAGATATTGGTTATCGTACTCTTTTACATCGACATTCATCAAACTGTGCGGGTTATTAGAAGCGGAAAAACCGCTGAAAGGCTGAAACGCATCTTCAAAAAAATTGTCAAAAAATCTGTTTGAAAAAATACTAGGCATTAACATAAATGATTCCTCCTAACTCAACATCGACTCTCTTTTTCAAGAAGGATCGTAATTTATGGATAACACATGGAGAAGTGTTCATTTGCATCAACTCATATGTGTTATTTGATTTATTTGTTATATATGTTATATAACAGTAAAGGAAATCTGTCAAGTACTTTTTGAAAAAAATTCAAACCTGTATACGTGGATTTGAATCTTTATAGTATAGGAAGAATGTGTAAAAAATTAAATGAACCAGTGCGTAAACCGAAATTTATCAAGACAGTATGGGGAGTAGACTATCAAATTGAGTAGATGGAAGAAAAATTAGAGCGAAAGCGAGCTGGCTGGCTATGATAGATCGACCGGTTACTGGAGCGGCATGAGACAAGTCAGACGAATTTGTTGAAAAAATGTGAGAAATCTTTAAAAAAAACTTCAAAAAGTCTTATACGAAATGAAAACATCGAAATGGAAAAAAACGGTATAATTTACCAAAAAGGCGGGCATACTGCTGATGATTGAAACAGCACATAAGATTGGAGGATATTATTTTGAACAGAGGTATTCAGCGGAAGACGATAGTAATCTGTATCGCGATGATTGTGATCGGAATCGGTTTATTTGTAAATGCGACGGCAAGACTTTCTTCTATTTTTGGAAATGAGCCGGTAGAGTTTTTTCAGGAACATGTAAGGAATGGGAAGGAAAAGGATGGAAATGCGGAGAAGGATGGAAATGCGGAGAACGATTCCTCTGATTTGGAAGCACAGGAAGTAATTTCGCAGGAAAAACAGCAAAATCTACTGGAAAGTTCCGAAAAAATCCAGTATATTCAATCTCATGAAAGCTTATACCCGGATGCATTGTTGGAACTTTTATCCCGGAATGTTGAAACAGTTGATTTTATTTATGATTATCCGAATCTGGTCGAAGCAGGTTTCAATACGATGCAGGCGGCAGAGGGATTGACGTTAACAAAGGACGAAACTCAGAATGCACATCCGCTGCTTTTGCAGTGGGACAAGCGTTGGGGTGCGATTCCCTATGGAAGCAGTATGATTGCGTTGTCGGGCTGCGGTCCGACCTGTCTGGCTATGGCAGCAGCAGGGCTTACAGGGAATGCCGATGCAACACCGGCTGCAATCGCGCAGTATGCAATGGAACAGGGCTATTATGTAGAAGGAACCGGCACGTCCTGGGCTTTGATGACAGAAGGCTGTGAGGCGTATGGGCTGCGTGGAGAAGAAATTGGACTTTCCGAAGAAGAAATGGCACAAAAGCTGGAGGAGGGCTGTCTGCTGATCTGTTCCGTTTCCGAAGGTGACTTTACGCAGACGGGACATTTTATTGTCATCTGCGGCTATGAAGACGGCTGGTTTGAGGTAAAGGACCCCAACAGCGTGGAGCGAAGCAATGCGAAATGGACTTATGAGCGCCTGGCAGGACAGATTCGAAATCTTTGGGCGATGTCGGCTTTGTGAAAATGCAGGGGTTGAATATTTGAATTTTCAATGAGATGAGGTAAAAAATGGAAGATGGATATAGAGAATATCGGCAGCATGGAACGTATCGGTTTCCCTGTGCCTATTACAATGCGCAGGAGGATTGGAAGAAAGAGGGACGATTTGAAGTGCGGTATCACTGGCACGAGGAAGTCGAAATCATGTTCCTGCAGAAAGGGAAATTTTTAGTTGAGATGAATATGGTTCCTTACGAATTGGAAGCGCCCTGCATTTGTGTCATCAACAGTGGAGAATTGCATTCTTTGCAGGCTTTGTCGGAAAAAATTGCGGAAAGTGCCATTGTGTTTCATCCTCGTTTGTTATCCTTTCAGGAGCCGGATCAGATGCAGGAGCAGATTATCGGAGCCTTATTGGAGAATCGCCTCCAGCTTCCGCGGATCATCCGGCCTTCCGATACGGTGTGGAATACGTTTTTTCATGAATATCTCTATATGGAGCAGGCATTTATGCGGGAATTTCGAAAGGTAGAAGACCAATTTCAGACAGATTCCGCAGTCAGCCAGCTGATGATCAAAGCGTCGTTATTGAAAATTTTAGCTTCGCTTCAGGTCTCCGGACTTCTCCAGACGTGTAAGCCACGGGAGGATGTGCGGGTATCTTATGTAAAAGCAGCACTTTCCTATATCCAGGAACATTATAAAGAAAAAATTTACATAAAAGATCTGGCTGCACAGGCTGGACTCAACGAACAGTATTTTTGCCGTTTATTCCGAAAAGTACTCCGGATGTCACCTGTGGAATATATGAATCATTATCGTATGAGCAAAGCAATCGGCTTATTAGAGCAAACGGAATTATCGGTCACCGATGTGGCCTATGAATGTGGATTTCATGATATGGGCGGGTTTATCCGGAATTTTAAGCGGATTACGGATACGACACCCTTGCAGTACCGCAAGCGCTTTCACACGATTTGAGCGATAAGCAGCTTTTAGGATACAGATTGTCCACTGCCCGTAAAATGCTGTAAAATACCGCAAAATCTAAATAATTGCATATTTTCAAGGATATTATGCCCGTAAGAAGGAAATGAAAGTCATAATATCCTATTTTTTTATCATATTATGGCAAGAAATCATCGGAGAATATGATATACTGAATACAACCAAATTTGTTCCGTGTGAAGATGAAATTATAGGAGGTACGTAAGTGATGGAAAGAAAATGGTGGCATGATAAGGTTGCATATCAGATTTATCCCAAGAGTTTTTACGATTCCAATGGGGATGGAATCGGTGATATCCCCGGTATTATTCAGAAACTGGATTATTTAAAAGACTTAGGAATTGACATTCTCTGGCTGTCCCCTTGTTTTTGTTCGCCGATGGCAGATCAGGGATATGATATCTCAGATTATTATAATATCGACCCTCGTTTCGGCTCGATCGAAGATTTTGATGTATTGCTGGCAGAAGCCAAAAAACGCGATATGTATATTTTGATGGATCTGGTGGTCAATCATTGTTCAGATGAGCATGAATGGTTCCTGAAAGCTTGTGAAGATCCGGAAGGAGAATATGGAAAGTTCTTCTATATTGAAAAGCAAAAAGAAGATGCCAGCCTGCCCAATAACTGGCGTTCGTATTTCGGCGGCAGCGCATGGGATCTGCTTCCTGGTCATGAGGAAGAAGGTCTGTATTATCTGCATTTGTTCCATAAAAAACAGCCCGATTTAAATTGGGAGAATCCGAAGCTGCGTGAAGAAGTTTACAAAATGATCAATTGGTGGCTGGATAAAGGATTAGCGGGCTTCCGTATTGATGCGATCATCAATATTAAAAAAGCACTGCCTGTCGCAGAGCGCAGTTATCCGGCAGATCGCCCGGATGGGTTTGCTGCACCTCAGCAGATGTTAAAAGAAGCGGAAGGAATCGGTGAATTTCTGGGAGAAATGTATCAGAGAACCTTCAAACCGCATAATGCATTTACCGTAGGGGAGGTATTTGATGCGAAAAAAGAAGATCTGCCGCAGTTTATTGGAGACGAAGGCTTCTTTTCTTCCATGTTTGATTTTAATGAAACGATTTTCGGCGCAAGCTCCAATGGTTGGTATGCCAATCAGATCATTACACCGGATGACTACAAACGCTGCTGCTTTGAGAGTCAGCAGCTGATGGAGGGCATGGGGTATTTCTCCAATATCATTGAAAACCATGATGAACCGCGCGGTGTCAGCCGTTATATTCCGGAAGGTGAGTGCAGCGTTCGCTCCAAGAAAATGCTGGGTGCGATGAATTTTATGCTGAAAGGTTTGCCGTTTATTTATCAGGGACAGGAAATCGGTATGGAAAATGTTGTTCTGACCAGTATTGAGCAGGTGGATGATATTTCCACGCTGGATGAATACCAGGTTGCGAAAAAAGCAGGACTTTCGGATGCAGAAGCATTAAAAGCAGTCAACCGCTACAGCCGTGATAATGCCCGTACTCCGATGCAGTGGAATGCACAGGCGCAGGCTGGATTTACAACGGGTACGCCCTGGCTGTATGTAAATCCGAATTATACCGAAATTAATGTGGAACAGGAAGCAAATGATCCGGACAGCGTTTTGAATTGGTACAAGGCGATGATCGCACTGCGGAAAAATCCGGATTATCAGGAAACGATCGTATACGGAAAAACGATTCCAGTATTCGAAGATACACATAATCTGATGGCGTATTATCGAAAATCGAAGCAGCAGACGATCCTGATCATTGGAAATTATCAGACCGAAGCACAGACCGTTGAACTGCCCTGTGAGATTCAGCAGGTTCTGTTGGATAATACAAAAATGCAGCAGGAAAATTTAGGTTTTCCGACGGGATGGGATGCAGCTTCTAAAAAGCTGACATTAGAAGGATATCAGGCAATCGCAGCGGTCGTGAATTTGTAGAGAAAATGCGATTTCGCAAGTTTTTCGTAAGTTTTTTTCCGTTTTTGTATTGACAATAAAAAAGGCAGATAGTATGATTCTCAGTAGTGCTACATTGCTCTGCTGTAATGCAACTGTAGTTGTATACTATCTGCCTTTGTTTTTTTACCAGAAGAAAAGTTCAGATAAAAGTTCAGCAGGATAGCATGGAACGAATAAGGAGGATATGATTATGAAAATGTTCAAAAAAGTCTTAAGCCTGGTGCTTGTAGGCGCTATGGTATTATCCATGGCAGCTTGCGGCAGCAGCAACGGATCTGCGGAGAAAGAAGACGGTGCTTCTGTTTTTAAGATCGGCAGTATCGGCCCTGTGACAGGCGGCGCAGCAATTTATGGTCTGGCAGTAAAGAACGGTGCACAGATTGCTGTTGATGAGATCAACGAAGCTGGCGGTATCAATGGATACCAGGTTGAATTCCAGTTCGAAGATGATGAATTAGACAATGAAAAGTCCGTGAATGCTTACAATACCTTAAAAGACTGGGGTATGCAGATTCTGATGGGATGTGTTACCAGCGGATGCTGTACAGCAGTAGCATCTGAAACTGCAAACGATAACCTGTTCCAGATCACTCCCTCAGGTTCTTCTACAGACTGTATCCAGGACAAGACCAACGTATTCCAGGTTTGCTTTACAGACCCGAACCAGGGTATCGCATCTGCACAGTACATTGGTGAGAATGGTGTTGCGAAAAAAGTTGCTGTAATTTATGACAGCTCTGATGTATATTCATCCGGTATCTTTACAAAATTTAAAGAAGAAGCTGCTAATCAGCCTTTTGAAATCGTAGCAGAAGGTTCTTTCACAGCAGATAACAAGACAGACTTTACCGTACAGCTGAACAAAGCAAAACTTGCAGGTGCTGATATGGTATTCCTGCCCATTTACTACAGTGAAGCAGCACTGATCCTGGCTCAGGCAGATTCTATGGGTTATGATCCGGTATTCTTCGGCTGTGACGGTATGGACGGTATTCTGGGTGTAGAAAACTTCGATACTTCTTTAGCAGAAGATCTGATGCTCTTAACTCCTTTCGCAGCAGATGCAGAAGATGAGATGACAAAGAAGTTTGTATCTACTTTCGTAGAACAGTATGAAGATACACCGAACCAGTTCGCAGCAGATGCATACTATGCAATCTATGCTCTGAAAGCAGCGATCGAAAAAGCTGATGTAACACCTGATATGGATATTTCCGAAATGTGTGATACATTAAAGACTGCTATGACTGAGATCAACGTAGTAGGTCTGACCAGTGGTGAAGACGGTATGACATGGTCTTCAACTGGTGAAGTTTCTAAAGCTCCTAAGGCAGTTGTGATTAAAGACGGTAAATACGTATCTGCACAGTAATTTCTGCGGGAGAATTTAACCGGATTCGGTAAAATCTCTGCTTTTGTTGTGTGAAATAAAAGCGGCAGGTGGGATTTACTGATATCCGTTTGATCGATTAATTTGCCAGGGAGGGCAGTACAGGGTATTGCCCTCTCTTTTTGGATTCGCATTGGATAAAGCGCTGCAGGTTCGCAGTGTTTTCTCCAATGCGGAATGGAGAAGAAAACCTATATGGAGGAGAAAACCTATGATGAGCTTTCTTAATTATTTAATCAGCGGCATCAGTCTCGGCAGTGTATACGCGATCATTGCACTGGGATATACGATGGTTTATGGTATCGCGAAGATGCTGAATTTTGCTCATGGTGATGTTATTATGGTAGGCGCATTTACCGTCTACACAGTAGCAAGTACACTGGGGATGAATCCGATCCTGGGCGTATTGCTTTCAGTTGTTGTATGTACTTTGCTGGGTATGCTGATCGAGCGTATTGCATATAAACCTCTGCGTCAGGCGTCATCGCCTTTAGCGGTACTGATCACAGCGATCGGTGTCAGCTATCTGCTGCAGAACCTGGCACTGTTAATTTTTGGTGCCAATACAAAGTCTTTCACTTCTGTAATCCCCTGGAAGGGTGTTCAGTTAGCAGACGGTCAGATCACGATTTCTGGTGTAACGATCGTAACGATCGCAGCTTGTATTGTGATCATGCTTGCCTTGACTTCTTTTATTCGTTACTCAAAAGCAGGACAGGCGATGTTAGCAGTATCCGAAGATAAAGGTGCTGCACAGCTGATGGGAATTAATGTAAATGGAACAATCGCACTGACCTTTGCAATTGGTTCCGGTCTGGCAGCATTAGCAGGTGTTCTGCTGTGTTCTGCCTATCCTTCTTTAACGCCCTATACCGGAGCAATGCCTGGTATTAAGGCATTCGTAGCCGCTGTATTTGGCGGAATCGGTTCGATTCCTGGTGCTTTGATCGGCGGTATTTTACTGGGTATCATTGAAATTCTGAGTAAAGCCTATATTTCACAGCAGTTATCCGATGCGATCGTATTTGCGGTGCTGATCATTGTCCTGCTGGTGAAACCTACTGGCATTCTCGGCAAAAATATTCAGGAAAAAGTATAAGGAGGTGTCTGATATGGGAAACACAAAAGAAAATTCCAAAGCTGTAAAAGACGCTTCTGGCAATTATTTCAAAAAGTTTTTAAAAGGTGACGGCGCTACGTATTTGATGGTTTTGGTTGTGTATGCAATCCTTCAATATATGGCAGTATCTGGCAACCTTTCTAGTTTATTCCGCGGTATGCTGGTACCGATCTGTATTTATTCGATCATGGCACTGTCTTTGAACTTGACCGTTGGTATTATGGGCGAGCTGAGTTTGGGACATGCTGGTTTTATGTGTATCGGTGCATTTGCAGGTGCTGCATTTTCAAAGGTGATGCAGACGGTTATCACAGTCGATCTGCTCCGCTTTGTATTAGCAATTTTAGTAGGTGCTGTCTTTGCAGCAATCTGTGGTTTCATCATCGGAATTCCCGTACTTCGTCTGAAAGGGGACTACCTGGCGATCGTAACGCTGGCTTTTGGTGAGATCATTAAAAACGTTATGAACGTTATTTATATGGGTGTCGATGAAAATGGTCTGCATTTTTCTATGAAAGATGAATTGGCTTTAGGACTTACCGAGAATGGCAAAGTGATCATTAAAGGTGCACAGGGTATTACCGGAACACCGAAGGATTCTACCTTTACAATCGGTGTGATCTTAATCCTGCTTACGATGGTAATCGTATTAAATCTGATCCATTCCCGTTCTGGTCGTGCGATCATGGCAATCCGTGATAACCGGATCGCAGCAGAGTCGATCGGTATTAACATCACAAAGTATAAGATGATGGCATTTGTAATTTCTGCGGCATTAGCAGGTGTAGCAGGCGTATTATATTCACATAATCTGAGTTCTTTGATGGCACAGCCTAAGAACTTTGGTTACAATATGTCCATTATGATCCTGGTATACGTTGTATTGGGCGGCATTGGCAATATGCGTGGTTCGATCATCGCAGCATCCCTGCTGACGATTCTGCCGGAACTGCTGCGTGAATTCAGCGATTACCGTATGCTGGTTTATGCGATCGTTCTGATCGTGATGATGCTCTTTAACTGGGCACCGGCTTGTCTGCAGTTCCGTGAACGCTATTCTCTGAAGCGGATTTTTGCAGCAAAGAAAGGGAAAACAGCAGAGACTGCAAAGGAGGGTGAGTAAATTATGGCATTATTAGATGTAAAAAATCTGACCATTTCCTTTGGCGGTCTGAAAGCAGTGAATAACTTTTCTCTTTCAATCGAAAAAGGACAGCTGTATGGTCTGATCGGTCCCAATGGTGCCGGCAAAACCACCGTTTTTAACTTGCTGACAGGTGTTTATAAACCGGACAGCGGGCTGGTAGAGCTGGATGGAAAGAGTCTGACCGGCAAGAGCACGATTGAAATCAATCATGCAGGAATTGCAAGAACATTTCAGAATATTCGCTTATTCAAAGATTTGAGCGTATTGGATAACGTAAAAGCTGGTCTGCACAATGATTATAAGTACAGTACCTTATCCGGTATTCTGCGCCTTCCTTCTTATTGGAAGGTTGAAAAGCAGATGGATGAGCGTGCGATGGAATTATTAAAAGTATTTGACCTGGATGGCGAAGCTTCTACATTGGCAGCAAATCTGCCGTATGGAAAGCAGAGAAAACTGGAAATTGCCAGAGCATTGGCAACGGATCCGAAGCTGTTGCTTCTGGATGAACCGGCAGCCGGTATGAATCCGAACGAAACAGCTGAGCTGATGGAGACAATCCGTTTTGTCCGCGACAATTTTGATATGACAATTTTGCTGATCGAGCATGATATGAAGCTGGTTTCTGGTATCTGTGAGAAATTAACTGTATTGAACTTTGGTGCAACACTGACCTGTGGAGAAACTTCTCAGGTTCTGAACAATCCCGAAGTAATCAAAGCGTATCTGGGTGAATAGGAGGAGCATATCATGGCAATGTTGGAAATCAGAGATTTACAGGTTTATTATGGTATGATCCAGGCTATCAAAGGTATTTCACTGGATGTTAATCAAGGTGAGGTCATTGCACTGATCGGTGCGAATGGTGCAGGAAAAACGACAACGCTGCACACAATTACCGGTTTGTTAAAACCGAAAGCTGGTTCTATTTTATTTGAAGGTGTTGACATTACAAAAATCGCACCGCATAAGATCGTATCAATGGGTATGGCACATGTACCGGAAGGACGTCGTGTTTTTTCAGAACTGACCGTATTGCAGAATCTGCGTCTGGGTGCTTATACCAGAAAAGATAAAGACGAAATAGAAGAATCGCTGGCAGGCGTTTACAAACGCTTCCCTCGTCTGGAAGAACGTAAAAATCAGATTGCCGGAACCTTATCCGGTGGAGAACAGCAGATGCTGGCAATGGGCCGTGCACTGATGTCAAAACCCAAGATTATTCTGATGGATGAACCGTCAATGGGATTATCTCCGATCTTTGTAAATGAAATCTTCCAGATTATTCAGGACGTAAGTGCAGACGGTGTAACCGTACTGCTGGTAGAACAGAATGCGAAAAAAGCACTTTCCATCGCAGACCGCGCTTATGTATTAGAAACTGGTACGATTTCACTGGAAGGAAATGCACAGGAACTTCTGAATGACGATTCCATTAAGAAAGCATATCTGGGCGAATAATAAAAGGTGCAGGTAGACCTGGAAATAATTCAGGTATACTAAAGTAAAGCATGTATACTAAGGCAATTTGTGTATACTAAAGTAAAGCATGTATACTAAGGCAATTCATGTATGCTGAAGTAAAGCATGTATACTAAGGCAATTCATGTATGCTGAAGTAAATTATGTATACAAAAGCGAATCATGTATACTGGAGCAAATAGCGCAGATACTAGTAGAGAAGAAAGCTGTAAAGCGTGATTTTTCGTCCTCCGCAGTTTTGGCTGCGGGGGATTTTGTATTCTGGGAAGTCTGAATTTTTAACAGTAAGCAGAAAGGCTTTAAATCTTTGGAAAACAGGAAGATTCATGTTTTTGACGATAAGCAGAAAAGCTTTAGACTTTTGGAACACGGAAAATGTTCACGTTTTGACAAGTGAAATGACGATTTGCCGATCGATTATGAGGCCGTCAGAGAGAACTGAAATAAAAAAGAGGTACGAATATGGAACAACAATATGATCTGATTATCGTGGGCTCTGGTCCTGCGGGTTTGACAGCAGCGATTTATGCAATGCGGGCAGAATTAAAAACGCTGGTGATTGAAAAGAATTATATGAGCGGAGGCCAGATCATCAATACGTATGAGGTGGACAATTATCCGGGATTTCCTGGGATTAATGGATTTGACCTTGCAATGAAATTTCAGGAGCATGCAGGAAAGCTTGGGGCACAATTTACAGAAGATGAGATTCTTTCCCTGCAAAAAGGAGAAGATGGAATCTGGACTGCAACAGGTAATCACGGTGTTTATCGCACAAGAGCAGTCTTAGCAGCCTGCGGTGCACATCATCGAAAGCTGGAAATCCCTGGAGAAGCAGAATTTACGGGAAAAGGTGTCAGCTATTGTGCAACCTGCGACGGTGCATTTTATCGGAACAAAGTAACCGCGGTAATCGGCGGTGGCGATGTAGCAGCAGAAGATGCCATTTTTCTGGCGCGTATGTGTCAGAAAGTCTATTTAGTACATCGCAGAGATCAGCTGCGTGCAGCCAAAAGCTTGCAGAAAAAGTTGATGGAACTGCCGAATGTTGAAATTCTCTGGAATAAAATACCGGATGAAATCGTGGGAAATCAAACCGTAGAAAAGCTGTATGTAAGTGATACGCAGACAGGCGAACAATTTGACTATGCAGTTGATGGCGTATTTGTGGCCGTGGGAATCACACCGGACAGTAAGGTATTTGCAGATTTGGTAGAAACCGATGCGCAAGGCTATGTGATTGCTGGAGAAGATGGAATTACCAGTACTGAAGGATTGTTTGCAGCGGGGGATATCCGTACGAAACCGCTTCGTCAGATTATTACCGCAGCAGCAGATGGCGCAAATGCAATTTCTTCAATCGAAAGGTTCTTGGAAAAACTGTAACAGCGTTTCATTCAAGAAACAGGCAGAATGGAACAGAGAATAGAAAAAGCAGAATCGAATACAAAATCTAGAAAATGATAACAAATGTGTTTTTTTCTTGAAACATTTTAGTCAAAAATTGACACAGGTTCGATCCTTTGTTATACTTACACCGATTTTTAACATGAAAATTTCTTGATGATTGCTTTCGTTACGGAAAAATTACAACTTTTTTAAAAATGTGCAAACTTTTTGTGACACCAAAGCATCTAAATATTGTGTGCAAAAATACAGGGCTCCCTGAGGTCTGCTGGAAGCTTTTGTAGTCTTTTGCGTAAAGTAAGAAGTAAATAAAAAGTGATGATAAAATTGTGGAGGTAACAAATGAATAAAGGAACCAGAGTACTTGCAGCAGCATTAACTGCTGTACTGGCTGCTACAAATTCAACTCCTGCATTTGCAGCCGGCTCATCCGTGCCGACCGATACTGCAGTAGCAGGTATTGCATTAAATATCAGTGAATATAACGAACATGCGAAAAATTCTGAAGAAGGTCTGAAAACACTTATGACAGAAGCAACTGTGGAAGCGTCTGATGGAAAAGAGACAGCAAAAGCAGCTTCTGAAAAGAAGTCAGAAGACCAGAAAGAGACGTCTGACAAGAAGACAAAGTCGAAAAAAGCTGAGAAGAAAGAAGAACCTTCACCTTATGAAGATATTGCGATCACACAGGTGAGCAATTATGTAAATATTAGAAAGAAACCGAATACCGACAGCAAGATTCTTGGTAAGATTTATGATAATGCAGCTGCTACTATCTTAAAAACTGTAGATGGTGAAGATGGAAAGTGGTATTATATCAAATCTGGCAGCGTAAAAGGTTACATGAAAGCTGAGTTCTTTGTAACAGGTGAAAAAGCTGAGAAGATTGCAAAGAAAGTTGGTAATGTACTTTGTAAGACAACTGCAACTACGTTAAGACTTCGTGAAAAAGCAAGTACAAGCAGTGCAACCATTACTCTGTTGGCAGAAGATTCCGTTTACTCCGTACTGAAGGAAGATATCAAGAATAAAAAAGGTGAGACTTTCCTGAAAGTTTTAGTCAGCGAAGGCGAAGAAGATGACGACAGCAGTGAAGTAAAGGGATATATTTCAGCAGATTATGCAGAAGTTTATGTAGAATTTGAAGAAGCAATTTCCATTGAAGAAGAACAGGCAGAACTGAGACGTCAGGAAGAATTAAGACGTCAGGAAGCAGAAGCAGCAGCAGCTGCAGCGGCATCCAGCAGTTCCAATAGCTCCAGCAGCTCAAGCAGTTCTTCCTCTTCCAGCAGTTCCTCTAATAAGAGACCTTCCAGCTCCTCTTCCAGTTCCTCCAACAAAGGAAATTCCGGAAGCAGCAGTTACAAAGGTTCTGGCACAGGAGCAGCGATCGCAGCAAAAGCACAGCAGTATGCAGGTTGGCTTCCTTACGTATGGGGCGGTTCCAGTCTGAGCTCTGGTGCAGACTGTTCTGGATTTACGATGGCGCTGTATTCCGCTTACGGTATCAGCTTACCGCATAGTTCTTCTGCTCAGGCAGGCGGCGGACGTTCTATCAGCCGCAGTGAACTTCAGCCTGGCGATCTGGTATTCTATGGTAATGGCGGTATTAACCATGTAGCAGTTTATATTGGTGGCGGTCAGATCTGTCACGAAGCAAACTCACGTCGTGACTGTGCGATCGATTCCATCGGATATTGCGGAACACCGGTTAAGTATGTTACATATTTACATTAATTTTAATGGAAAATGAAAATAAGAGTGCTTTCTTTTAGCACCCGTTCATATTAATCGTAATTTATTGGAAGAATGACTTATCGCAATAGAAATTTATTTGAATGACGATTTATTATAATAGAGAGTTATTTGAATAATGATTTATTACAGTAGAGATTTATTTCAATAATGATTGATTGGAATGATGATTTATTGAAATAGCGATTTGTTGAGATTATGATTCATTTTGATAACGGTTCAGAGTTACAGTCTGTTTTTGCAGCTGGTTCTGAACCGTTATTTTTTTGTGAAATGACTGCTTGCAAGCTGCTGGCCTTTCCCTTGCTTTAAAAGGTTTATTCCATACCTGCTTACAAGCTACTGG
>CAZTHP010000001.1:52122-67961 GCA_964613155.1 uncultured Lachnospiraceae bacterium
CTGGCCTTTCCCTTGCTTTAAAAGGTTTATTCCATACCTGCTTACAAGCTACTGGTCTTTCCCTTGCTTTAAAAGGTTTATTCCATACCTGCTTACAAGCTGCTGCTCTTTCCTTTGCTTTAAAAGGTTTATTCCATACTTGCTTGCAAGTTTGCATCGTTTGATGTTTTTTGATGCTTTTTGAGGTTGTGCTACTCCTATTAGAAAAAGGCAGCAATTTCGCAAATACGAAGTTGCTGCCTTTTGGGGTGTGCCCTGCGGCACGTGGGTTATTCTATCGTTCTATTGATAAGTTGTGATCGTTTATTTCAATATACCGAAATACCGAATCGATTTTTGACCAAACCGTATCAACACTTTTGATTGTTAGCATCTAGCATTCTGGTTCGATCAGACCGTAGGTACCATTTTTACGCTTATAAACGACATTGATTTCTTCTGTCAATGCATTGCGGAATACGAAGAAGGTATGTCCTAATAATTCCATCTGCATACATGCTTCTTCTGGATCCATCGGTTTTACTGCGAAACGTTTGGTACGTTCAATCCGGATTTCTTCGGGATCTTCAAAATCTTCTTCCATATAGAAATCTGTAAAATCACTAATAGAAACAGCTCCTTTATTGGAAGCGGTCAGTTTCGTCTTATACTTTTTCAGCTGACGTTCGATAATTTCCTCGACCAGATCAATCGAAACGTACATATCTGTACTTTCTTGCTCTGAGCGGATGATATTGCCTTTGACGGGGATTGTAACTTCAATTTTCTGGCTGCCTTTTTCAACACTTAGTGTAACGTTGACCTGTGTATCAGGGCGGAAATATTTCTCCAATTTACCAAGCTTTTCTACGATGGCATCCTTCAGACCGTCAGTTACGTCGATATTGCGTCCAATAATGTTAAAACGCATAAAATCAGCTCCTTTGGACTATGATATTTAACACAGAATCTCATCTCAGAAATGGAATCTGCCTTTCTTTGATATCGTGTGCTTTCGCTCCTCTGATCATTTGCGACCAAATACAAAATTAAGAAAAACAAAATCCGTTCACATATATAAAATTCTGTGTTATATGATGAAGTAGGATCGGGAAAGAGCCAACTGCATCATAAAGTCTAATGATATTATAGCATATTTTGCGAAAAAATCAAGTAGATTCATCAAATTAACAGAAAATTCAGGAAGTAAAGATTGCTGTTCCTTTAAAATGGATTTATTGTGTTAAATTGTGACGGTTTCCAGAAGATAATCTTGTCAAGAGATTTGAGAGGATTTCTCACTGCACAAGCTCTATTTCATAGATATACACAAAACGAATGTTTGCAATTGACAAAAATATCCACGAAAACTTGTCCATAACTCAAATGTGGATAATGTGGATAACTCCGTGAATAACTTGATTTTTCATAAAAATAGCCGTTTTTTAATGGTGGATAACTTTTTGCTAAGATATACACAAAATGTGAATAACCTGTCCTACAAGGGGAAATAGCTGAAAATGCGGTGAAAAAGTTGTGCATTTTGCTATTTCGCTTGTTTTGGACTTTTCTCGAAAACTGGTTGAATTGCATGGATTTAAGTGGTACAATCTAACAGACGATTAACATGGAGGTTCAGAATGGGATTATTTACAAAAATTTTTGGTACCTACAGTGAGCGAGAACTGAAGCTCATCAATCCTATTGTTGATAAAATTGTTGCTTTAAAACCGCAGATGGAAGCGTTATCCGATGAAGAACTGCGCGGTAAGACTGAAGCGTTTAAAGCACGTTTTGCAGATGGAGAAACTCTGGATGCGCTTTTACCGGAAGCGTATGCTGTGGTAAGAGAGGCAGGCCGTCGTGTATTGGGAATGGAACATTATCCGGTACAGCTGATCGGTGGTATTATTTTGCACCAGGGGCGTATTGCCGAGATGAAGACTGGTGAGGGTAAGACATTAGTATCCACACTTCCTGCATATTTGAATGCATTGACAGGAAGAGGCGTTCATATTGTAACCGTTAACGATTATCTGGCACAGCGAGATGCTGAGTGGATGGGACAGATTCACCGCTTCTTAGGGTTAAGCGTTGGTGTCGTTTTAAACAGCATGAACAGCGAAGAACGCCGGGAAGCTTATGCATGTGATATTACTTATGTCACAAATAATGAGCTTGGCTTTGATTATCTGCGTGATAACATGGTCTTATATAAGAAAGATCTGGTTCTGCGTGATCTGCATTATGCGATCATCGACGAAGTTGACTCTGTTTTGATCGACGAGGCGAGAACTCCCCTGATCATCAGTGGACAGGGCAGTAAATCCTCCGAATTATATGAGCAGTGCGATCGTCTGGCAAAACAGCTGGTAAAGGGAACATTCCGTCCGGAGCTGACTAAGATGGAACTGCTGCTGAATGAAAATCCGGAAGCGGATGAAGACGGCGATTATGTAGTCAATGAAAAAGATAAGATCGTGACTTTGACAGCAGCAGGTATTAAGAAAGTAGAATCATATTTCCGTATTGAGAATCTGGCAGATCCGGAGAATCTGGAGAAGCAGCATAATATTATTTTAGCGCTGCGTGCACACAATCTGATGCACGAAGGACACGATTATATTGTAAAAGATGATCAGGTTCTGATCATTGATGAATTTACTGGTCGTATTATGCCGGGACGTCGTTATTCAGATGGTCTTCATCAGGCAATCGAAGCCAAAGAAGGCGTAAAGATCAAACGTGAGAATAAAACGATCGCGACCATTACCTTCCAGAATTTCTTCAATAAATTTGAGAAGAAAGCAGGTATGACTGGTACTGCGATGACAGAAGCGAAGGAATTCCAGGATATTTATGGTATGGATGTTGTGGAAGTTCCGACCAACAAACCGGTTATTCGTATTGACCGGGAAGATGCGGTATACACTACGCAGAAAGAAAAGTTCCGTGCCGTTGTAAAAGAAGTTTTGGCAGCACATGAAAAAGGACGTCCTGTACTGGTTGGTACTACATCGATTCAGAATACGGAATTATTAAGCCGTATGATTCATGAGAAGGGCATTCGTGAAGTTGAAGTGCTGAATGCGAAGATGCATGAACAGGAAGCACGGATCGTTGCCAATGCAGGTCTTCACGGTGCGATCACGATCGCAACCAATATGGCAGGTCGTGGTACCGATATTAAGCTGGATGAAGAAGCAAAAGCAGCAGGTGGTTTGTTGATATTGGGTACAGAGCGTCATGAAGCAAGACGTATTGACAATCAGCTGCGTGGACGTTCTGGCCGTCAGGGAGATCCGGGTGAATCCAGATTCTTTATTTCCCTGGAAGATGATCTGATGCGTCTGTTTGGTTCTGAGCGTATGATGGGTATTTTCTCCAAGCTTGCAGCAGAAGATGAGGAGATCACACATAAATCCCTTTCCGATGCGATTCGGAAAGCACAGGAAAAGATTGAACACAATCATTTTGGTATTCGTAGAAATCTGTTTGAATACGATCAGGTTAATAATGAACAGCGTGAAATCATTTATGCAGAACGCCGTAAAGTTCTGGACGGCGAAAATATGCGCAGTGTGATCATCGGCATGATTCAGGATATTATCGATCATTCTGTGGATATGTGTATTTCGGATGAGATGGAACCCGAAGAATGGAATATGACAGAGCTTTCCGGTTTAATCCGTCAGTGTATTCCGCTGCAGCTGACTTTTACCTCCGATGAATTAAAGAAGATGAATGTGGGGCAGCTGAAACAGTCACTGAAAGAACAGGCGGTTAAGCTTTACGAATTAAAAGAGTCAGAATATCCCAGTGCTGAGATGATGCGTGAAGTAGAACGAATTATTCTGCTGCGTACCATCGACATGAAGTGGATGGATCATATTGACGATATGGTACAGCTGCGTCAGGGAATCGGCTTGCAGTCTTATGGACAGAAGGATCCTCTGGTTGAATATAAGATGGCAGCATTTGATATGTTTGAAGCACTCACAGCATCCATTCAGGAAGAAACCGTTCGTCGGATGTACGCCGTAACACCGAAGCGTCAGGAAGAACGGACACAGGTAGTAAAAGTAACGGGAACAAATAAGGATGATTCCGCAGGCCCTAAGATCGTCAGACGTTCTGGCAAAAAGGTTTATCCGAATGATCCCTGCCCCTGCGGCTCCGGCAAGAAGTACAAGCAGTGCTGCGGTAAAAAATAGCTTTGAAAAAGCTTATTAGCGGGAAGTGCGTTCTTTGAGAAAAAAGAGAAATGCTGCTTTTGCAGCTGATGACGTTTTTTACGTCGCAAATAAAAAAAGAAAGAGGTGATAACATGGTTGAACTGGATCAGTTCAAATATACACTGTCAACCCTTGAGAAACCATTAATCGAAGTGAGGGATTCACTTTAACTTAGCAGTTAAAAAAGATCGGATTGCAGAGTTGGAAAAATATATGGAGGAGCCGGATTTCTGGCTTGATCCTGATAAATCAACCCGTATTGTCCAGGAGATGAAAACTTTGAAAAACTGTGTGGAATCCGTAGAAAATCTGGAGACACAGTATGAAGAAATTCAGATTCTTTTGGAGATGGGCTATGAAGAAAACGATGCATCTGTCATTCCGGAGATTGAGGATTCGCTGAAAAAATTCCAGGAGGAACTGGAAGAACTGCGGATCAGTACACTGTTGACAGGGGAATATGACCGAAATCATGCAATTTTGACATTGCATGCAGGTGCAGGTGGTACAGAATCCTGCGACTGGGCAAGTATGCTGTATCGAATGTACTGCCGTTGGGCTGAACGCCACGGTTTTTCGTTGGAAGTTCTGGATTATCTGGATGGAGAAGAAGCAGGCATTAAGTCTGTAACGGTTCAGATCAATGGAGAAAATGCTTACGGTTATTTGCAGTCGGAAAAGGGAGTTCATCGGCTGGTACGAATCTCTCCTTTTAATGCAGCAGGGAAACGTCAAACTTCTTTTGTTTCCTGTGATGTGATGCCGGATATTGAGGAAGATATTGATATTGAGATCAATATGGATGATCTGCGAATTGATACGTATCGGTCCAGCGGTGCTGGCGGTCAGCATATCAATAAGACATCATCGGCGATCCGTATCACGCATATTCCGACAAATATTGTTGTAACCTGTCAAAATGAACGTTCTCAATTTCAGAATAAAGATAAAGCAATGCAGATGCTGAAAGCAAAGCTGCTGCTCTTAAAACAGCAGGAAAATGCAGAAAAATTATCAGATATCCGAGGCGATATCAAAGATATCGGTTGGGGAAGTCAAATTCGTTCTTATGTCATGCAGCCGTATACGATGGTAAAAGATCATCGAACTTCCTTTGAAAGCGGCAATACAGACGCTGTTTTAGATGGCGCACTGGATCCATTTATCAGTGCTTATTTAAAGTGGAAGCAAAAAGGAGGCAGCTCAGAAACCTGATCATATGATGAACAGCCGGTCACAAGATGATCATCTGTTATACGATTATACTCTGGTCTGTACAGTGCCTTTGGATCAAGAATCGAATAAGGAATGAGAATCTGAAAAGTAACAGTTTGGCAAGAAAGTTGAACTGTTACTTTTTCGTTGAAACCTGTATCTAAATATGATATAGTAAATGGGTGTCTGCGTGATACATACATTTGTATTCTGTACACGGAGGTGAGAGCAAGGTGACAGAAAGCAATAACTATTTTATCGTAAAGAAAAAAGCACTTCCGGAAGTTCTTTTAAAAGTTGTAGAAGCAAAACGCTTGTTAGAAGCAGATAAAAATATGACCATACAAGCTGCTATGAATCGAGTTGGCATCAGCAGAAGTTCGTACTATAAATATAAGGACGATATTATGCCTTTTCGGGAAAATCTTCAAGGAAAGACGATTACATTTATGATCATCATGGAAGATATTCCTGGACTGCTGTCAGAAGTTTTGAAAGTAATCGCAGAATATCAAGCAAGTATTCTTACAATTTTGCAGGCAATCCCTGTTAATGGGGTCGCTTCTTTAACAATCAGCGTCGATGTCCTTTCATCCGCTACCGATATTTCCGATATGGTTGCAACAATTGAAGGATTAAAAGGGATTTGTGAACTGAAATTGTTATCGAGAGAATAAATTCCAGAACGCACAGTCTGGAAATTCTGTGCAGAAGGGGAGTTTCGGAGTGCAAGCGTTGCAAGTTGGATTGTAAAAGAGGCGCTTTGGAGTGCAGCGTTGCAAGTTAGATTGCAAAAGAGGTGTTTTGGGATGCAGCTTTGCAAGTTCACTTGTAAAAGAGAAGTTCCGAGACTTCAATTACAGGAATCCTGTCGGAAGCACAGCGAGGAGAGAATAACAGAATAACGAGGAGAGATACTATGGCAAAAATTGCAGTTATGGGTTACGGTACCATAGGAAGCGGTGTTGTGGAAGCGTTTTCCATGAATCAGAAAAGCATTCAGAAAAAAGCAGGAGAGGAAATTACAGTCAAATATATTCTGGATATCCGGGATTTTCCGGGTAGTCCGATTGAATCTTTGATCGTCCATGATTACAAGGTGATCGCACAGGACCCTGAAATCTCTGTAGTTGTGGAAACAATGGGCGGAGTAGAACCGGCTAATACATTTGTCATGGCGATGTTAGAAGCAGGAAAAAGCGTTGTAACTTCCAATAAAGCACTTGTTGCAGAGTATGGTGTAGAATTAATGGAAACCGCAGCTGCACATCATTGTCATTTTCTGTTTGGAGCAAGTGTTGGCGGCGGAATCCCGATCATTCGCCCTTTGACTGCTTGTCTGACACCGGATGTTGTTACCGAAATTACAGGTATTTTGAACGGTACGACCAATTATATTCTGACCGAAATGAGCCAAAAGGGTGTCAGCTTTGAAGAAGCCTTAAAAGAAGCGCAGGAATTAGGTTATGCGGAAAAAGACCCCACTGCTGATGTAAGCGGCGGCGATACCTGCCGAAAGATCGCGATTTTATCATCGGTTGCGATGGGACGAAAGGTAGTCTTTACGGATATTCATATGGAAGGTATTACCGGTGTCAGCACAGAAGATTTCCAATATGCCTCCGCTATGGATATGTCGATCAAATTGCTTGCCAGCAGTAAGATGTCAGAAGATCACAGCAGTATGAAGACGATGGTAGCTCCTTTTCTGATTCATAGAACTCATCCGCTTTACAGTGTACAGGATGTTTTCAACGCAGTGATGGTAACGGGCAATGTTGTGGATACTCTGATGTTTTATGGACGCGGTGCCGGAAAATTACCGACCGCAGCAGCAGTAGCCGCTGATGTAATTGAAATTGTGAAAGGAACCTGTGAAACAATTCCCTGGGAGAAGGATGTTTTAGTACCGGATGATTACAAGCAGTATCAAAACCGTTTTCTGGTAAGACTGCCGGAAGATACCGATTCCGCGCTTTATCAAAAAAACTTCCAGCCAGAGCAGATTTTAACGGGTATTGTACCGAATGAAATTGGTCTGGTAACGGCTCCTATGACGGAGGCGTGCTATCTGGAGGCTGAAAAAGAAATCGGAAAAGTGATCAGCCGCACGCGTTTATATGCGTAAAATCGATCATATTTTGTGTACTTGTTGGGGGAGAGCAGATTTATGAAGAAAAAGAAACTATCCGTTCATCATCTCGTGCAGATCGGGATGTTTGGCGCTTTGGCAGCAATTTTGATGTTATTTGAATTTCCGCTGCCGTTTATTGCACCGCCTTTTTATGAACTGGATTTAAGTGAAGTACCGGTTCTGATCGGAACATTCAGCATGGGGCCTGTGGCAGGTGTTTTGATCGAATTGATCAAGATTTTATTAAAATTAGTTATCAAAGGTACGTCAACTGCCTATGTAGGAGATGTGGCAAATTTTGCGATTGGCTGTTGTTTCCTGCTTCCGGCTGGTGTTATGTATAAAGTGCGCAGAACCAGAAAATGCGCCGTACGCGGTATGGTACTGGGAACTTTGGTGATGGCAAGTGTAGGCGGTTTGATCAATGCCTATATTATGCTTCCATTCTTTTCTCAGTTTTATGGGATTCCTCTTGACGGTCTGATTCAGATGGGAACCGAGGTAAATGGCCTGATCACAAGTCTTCCTACTTTTGTATTGATCGCTGTTGTACCGTTTAATCTGGTAAAAGGTGCTCTGGTCAGCCTGATCACAATGCTGGTTTATAAACGAGTACGGATTTTGATTCATGAATAAAGGAACTGTAATTTTGGCTTTGTTCCATGAAAACTGGAATTAAAGTTTTTGCGTTGTGAAAATAGGATTGCGGTTTTGAATCCAATTTATAAATAACTGGAGCTGCAATTCTGATCCTGCTATGGATAAAGAAATTTGCAATTTTTGATCTGCAGATTAAAAATTGCAGATCAAAAAAGAAAAAGCTGCCGGAGGTTTACTGCCTTCGGCAGTTGTGCTATAATCGTTAAATCGGCAGAAAAGTATCAGCATATTCAAGCGTGATTCTAAGGATTTTCGCATGGAAAAGATGGATGGATTCTGTCGAAAAAATATAAAGCGGGGGAACTAAGATGACATTCAAAGTGAAAGTCAGAGCGAGAGATTTATATGGATTTACAATATATCATACGTATTCAGGTATGATGGGCAAGCTTTGGGTTCTTTTCAGTATCGTTTGTTTAGCAGCAGCAATATGGACATTTGGTGATATTTCCGTACAGGGAACTGTGGCACTTGTAGTAATGGGCTGCCTTTTTACCGTACTGAATCCGCTGATGCTGTATTATAAATGTATCAGACGTGTACAGAAAACAGCGATCTATAAAGAGCCGTTTCAATATACCTTGACCAAAAAAGGATTTTCAATCGCGCAGGGAGATCAGAGCAGTCAGATGAGATGGCTGGATTTATTTCAGATCATTTGTACCAAAAAAGCGGTTTACTTATGTCCGGATCCAATCCATGCGCAGATTATTTCACTGGAACAGCTGGGCGATCAGGCCGAGCAGCTGAAAGATTTTCTGAGAAAACAGGTTTCTCAGGATGTTAGAAAAAAAGGTTTGTAGTAGGCAGTGGATAGCGAGAGTTTATCCAGTATCAGAAAAATCGGAGGCGTTATGAAAAAAATAGAGGTTTATGAATCCTTTACTCCTTCGGAGACATTTGAATTGGGACGGAAGCTGGGAAGCTGTGCAAAACCGGGCATGATTATTTGCCTGAATGGGGATCTGGGAACTGGGAAAACCGTTTTTACCCAAGGTTTTGCAGCGGGATTAGGGATCACAGAACCCGTAAGCAGTCCTACTTTTACAATTGTGCAGGTATATGAAGAAGGGCGTTTGCCGTTGTATCATTTTGATGTATACCGCATTGGTGATCCGGAAGAAATGGAAGAAATTGGCTATGAAGATTATTTTTACGGGGTAGGAGTCTGTCTGGTAGAATGGTCAGAATTAATCGAAGAATTGATTCCAGAAGATGCGATGAGTGTTCTGATTGAAAAAGATTTGGAACGAGGCTTTGATTTTCGCAGAATCACCTGGTCGCATGAAGAAGTGATGTGAATTTATTTTTCATTGTGACAAGGATGGAATTGTAAAGTTGCTTGCTTGCTAAGACAAAAAACGCGTTGTAAGCTAGTTTTTGGCTAAGGCGAAATGGAACTGCAAGTTGGTTTTCGTTATGACAAAAAACGGACTGTAAGTTAGTTTTCGTTATGGCAAAGAATGGACTGTAAGTTAGTTTTCGTCATGGCAAAGAATGGACTGTAAGTTAGTTTTCGTTATGGCAAAGAACGGACGGCAAGCTGCTTTTGAGCTAGGATAAAAAAGTATTGCAAGCTTGTTTTTAGCTAGGACAAAAATAGACGGCAAGCTGGTTTTCGATTATATAAGAACGAAGTGTAAGGTTAGTTCTTACCAATGACGAGGAAGGAATTCAATAAAGGATTTAATATATGAGAATTTTAGGAATAGAAAGTGCGGCAATGACGGCATCAGCAGCGGTGTTGGAAGATGATCGTTTATTAGCTGAATATACGATGGATTATAAGAAGACGCATTCACAGACGCTGCTTCCTATGATCGCAGAAATCAAAGAGATGATTCAGTTGGATCTGGAAACCTTGGACGCGATCGCAGTCTCTGGCGGACCGGGTTCTTTTACAGGGCTGCGCATTGGTTCGACGACAGCAAAGGGATTGGGATTGGCGCTCCAGAAACCGTTGATCCATGTTCCGACATTAGATGCGATGGCGTATCAGATTTTTGGAACAACGAGTGTGATCTGTGCGATGATGGATGCGCGAAAGGAAAATGTATTTGCAGGGATTTACCGCAATGAACAGCAGCTGGAGGTTGTAAAGTCATCTTGTCATATTTCAGTGCAGGAGCTTGCAGAAGAATTAAATCGACTTCAAGCACCGGTGATTGTTACGGGAGATGGCGCAGATGCTTATTGGAAACAATTAGAAGAATGTTGTCAGGTTCCGCTGCGGCGTGCACCTGCGTTTGCTTGCCGCGCCCGTGCAGGTGCGGTTGCTGCTTTGGGTGCAGAGTACTATAAAAAAGGTATGGTGCAGACCGCAGCCGAGCATGTTCCGGATTATCTGAGAGTTTCTCAGGCAGAACGCCAATTGGCAGAGATGGGAAAATCATGAACGAGATACGGATACGAGCGATGACTCAGCAAGATATTCCATTTGTTTTGCAGCTGGAGCAAGAACTGTTTTCGGATGCATGGAGTGAAAAGGGGCTGTGTGATACCCTTCGTTATCATGCAGATTCCAATTTTACGGCAGAATATAATGGAGCACCCGCTGGATATTTGCTTTTTATGGCAGCGGCAGATGAAGGAGAGCTGCTGCGGATCGGTGTTTCCCCGACTATTTGGCGCAGCGGAGTTGGGCAAGCTCTTATTTCGTGGATGGATCAGTATGCTTTGGCAAATGAAATTGCGGTGGTATGGCTGGAAGTGCGTGCCGGAAATCAAGCGGCGCGAGCTCTTTATGAAAAAAATGGTTTTGTCTTACAGGGGTACCGGAAGAATTATTACCATGCCCCTCAGGAAGATGCTGCGATTATGAGTAAATCCTATCAGAAATCATGATGAAAAAGGGTGAATGAGCCTAGATTTTTTGAAAAAGCACTGCCCGAAATTTCCATTGAATATGACAAGAAAATTCTGTTATAGTATGACTGCAATTAAAAAAGATGTCAGATAAGGGAAGTACAGTGCGGACTATGGCCTAGTATAGTTTATGACTTGGCACAGTCTGAATCCTGAATTTGATAAAAAATGGCCTAGATCAGCGGTGCAGTAACGCGGTATGTTCGAAAGGATAACGTGCTTAGGGAAACACGCTGAGCTGACAGGAGGAGTCATCTGTGAAAATCTATAATGAAAATGGAGTACTGACCGGGGTATCCTGCAATTGCTGCGGCAAGATCGTATTGCAGGAGCAGGGTGTTTTAAATGAAGATTTTGCATCGTTTCGCAAAGAGTGGGGATATTTTTCTGAAAAAGACGGAATGACCCATCAATTTGATTTATGTGAACAATGTTATGATCGAATGACCGAAGCCTTTCAGATTCCGGTTTCTAAGCAGGAAACGAAAGAACTTTTGTGATTTTGGGATTCGATTTAATTTGATTTAGTTTAATTTGACTTAGTTTAATTTGATTTGGATCTTTGGTGCAGAAAAATAGCAGAAAGATCAATAGAAATACAGGAGAAATTTATGCTGGATGTTTGTTTGTTGGGAACAGGGGGGATGATGCCCCTTCCTGGAAGATGGCTGACTTCTTTGATGCTGCGTTGTGATGGAAGCAGTTTGATGATCGACTGCGGAGAAGGCACGCAGATTGCAGTCAAAGAAAGAGGATGGAGTTTTAAACCAATCGATGTCATCTGTTTTACACATTATCATGCAGACCATATCAGCGGTCTGCCGGGGCTATTATTGACAATGGGTAATGCGGAGCGAAAAGAACCGCTTCTCATGATCGGTCCCAAAGGATTGGAACGCGTAGTCGGTGCGTTGCGTATGATCGCACCAGAACTTCCCTTTCCGATTGTTTTTCATGAATTAACCGAAAAAGAAGAAGATATAAAAGCCGGTCCGTATGAAATCCGGGCATTTCGGGTGCAGCACAATGTTGTATGCTATGGATATACGATCCGGTTAAGCCGAAAAGGTAAATTTCAAGTGGAAAAAGCCAAAGCTTTAGGCTTGCCTGTGCAGTATTGGAATCCCCTTCAAAAGGGAAATATTGTCGAATATGAAGGTGTAACCTATACACCGGATCAGGTAATGGGAGCACCGAGAAAGGGCTTGAAAATTACGTATTGTACCGACACACGGCCCGTTCCTGTCATTGCGCAGGAAGCAAAACATGCGGATCTGTTTATTTGTGAAGGGATGTATGGCGAACGGGAAAAACTGGAAAAGGCCAAAGAATATAAGCATATGACATTTTATGAGGCAGCAAATCTGGCAAAGGAAGCAGAACCTGCCCGCATGTGGCTGACCCATTACAGCCCTTCTTTGATCTATCCGGAAAATTATATGAGCAGTGTACGAAAAATTTTTCCCAGAGCATGGGCAGCAAGAGATGGAGAAAGCATAGAACTGCGTTTTGAGGATGATGAGGATATAAAAAATGGATGAAAAGAGTAAAATAACAGCACAGGAGAAGATTCAAAAGCTTTCTTCTGTTCAAGAGGGTGCTGCAAAAAATCTGGCAGAAAAAACTGCCGAAAATGTTACAATATTAGCGATTGAAAGCTCTTGTGATGAAACTGCTGCCGCAGTAGTGCGAAATGGACGAGAGGTATTATCCAATGTGATTTCATCACAAATTGATATTCACACGTTATTTGGTGGAGTTGTACCTGAAATTGCTTCCAGAAAGCATATTGAAAAGGTGAATCAAGTCGTAGAGCAGGCATTGATCGATGCGCAGATGACTTTAGACGAAATCGATGCGATTGCCGTTACGTATGGACCGGGATTAGTCGGTGCATTATTAGTCGGAGTAGCAGAAGCAAAAGCAATCGCATTTGCCAAAAATAAACCTTTAATTGGAGTACACCATATTGAGGGTCATGTTTGCGCTAATTTTATAGAACATAAAGACCTGGAACCTCCATTTTTGTGTCTGATCGTATCCGGTGGTCACACACATTTAGTCGTAATGGAAGATTATGGTAAATTCCGTATAATAGGAAGAACCAGAGACGATGCAGCAGGAGAAGCATTTGACAAAGTAGCCAGAGCAATCGGACTGGGCTATCCGGGCGGACCGAAAATCGATCGGTGTGCAAAAGAAGGAAATCCCAATGCGATTGTCTTTCCACATGCAAAAGTAGAAGGTTCTCCTTATGATTTTAGTTTTAGCGGTTTGAAATCAGCCGTATTAAACCATATCAATCAGGCCAGAATGCAGGGAAAAGAAGTCAATCACGCAGATTTGGCGGCATCTTTCCAAAAAACAGTTGTGGATATCCTCACAGACCATGCGATACACGCAGCCAAAGAATTTGGCTATGACCGTATTGTGCTGGCCGGCGGTGTGGCATCCAATAGTGCTTTGCGCGCAGGATTGGCAGCAGCTTGCGAAAAAGAAGGATTAAAATTTTGTTATCCTTCCCCTATTTACTGTACCGATAATGCTGCGATGATAGGTGCAGCAGGCTATTATGAATATCAAAAAGGCGTTCGCAGTGGATGGGATCTGAACGCAGTTCCCAATTTAAAATTAGGCGATCGCTGATTTTAACAGGTGGACGAAAAGCATTTCTTTTCTAAACAAAATTCCAAGCAGAAAAATGCAGAAAAGGAATTTGAAAGGAGTTTTCTGTCCGCCTGTTTGTTGCTATTGGTGTACTTGTAAAAACCGCGGTTACAATGAATGTGCGAAAAGCACACTCCTTTAGGGGGGATGGATAGCACTATTAATTTTTAAAAATCGAATGATGACCGTATTGACGCGGGGAATTTGTATCGTATGAAATAAACGATCCTGGTGCTGCTCAAGTGGCGAATACCATTGTCGTAGAGGAAACTATAAAAGAAAAAACAAAATGCAGTAAAAAACATGATAGAAGAAAAGATAGGAAGATTGGCAAAAGAAAAAGATGAATTAGAGAAAGGAGAACGAGTTATGCGTTATACGGCAATTGTGCTTGCTGCTGGAAAAGGCAAACGAATGAATACAGATGTATCAAAGCAATTTTTAGAGTTAAATGGAAAACCTGTACTGTATTATTCTTTAGAGGCATTTGAAAAAAGCTCAATTGATCAGGTTATCCTTGTAACAGGAGAAGATGACCTTGCATACTGCCAAAAGGAAATTGTGGAAAAATATCAATTTCAAAAGGTTGTAAAAATTATAGCAGGCGGAAAAGAGCGTTATGATTCTGTCTGGAAAGGTCTTCAAGCAGCACAGGAAATGGAAAATTGTGCGGATGGACTTATCGCTGGAAAATGGATAGAAAAGGAAATAGAAATTGCTACAGACGGAAATTATGTGGGAAAAGAGATTGAGCAAGGAATAGAAAAAGAAATAAGAAAAAAAATCGAAAAAAGAACTGAAATTAAGAGCGAAATCGAAAAAGGAACTGAGATTAAAAACAGAACTGAAATGAAAAGCAGAAATGAAATCGGAAGCAAGGATGAACATTACATTTTTATCCATGATGGCGCACGGGCATTTTTGGATCAGGATACTATTCAGCGTTGTATAGAAGATGTCAGAATCAGTCAGGCATGTACCGCAGCAGTTCCAGTAAAAGACACGATTAAGCAGGTAGATGTTGCTTTGTTGGGAGTCAAAACCCCTGATCGCAGTACATTGTGGACAATCCAAACCCCCCAGGTTTTTAAACAAGACCTGATTTATGCAGCTTATGAGAAGCTAAACACAGAGCTTCAAAAAGGATGCGCCCCGAAAGTCACTGATGATACGATGGTGCTGGAATATTATCAGAAAATACAGGCGCACATGGTTATGGGATCTTATTATAATATTAAGATTACAACCCCAGAAGACCTTATATTCGGAAAAGCAATTTTAGCACACCGTGAAGAATGTGAGAATAAGGCATAGGATTAACACAATCGAATTGGAATTTTTTTCTTTTGGAGAAATCACGATTTTAAGATGAATTTGTTTCGATTATCGTGAGCAGCTTACTTTTATATGCTTTCGAACATATTGGGAAGTGAGTCTATGTAAAAACCCAACCTGGCTTAGTTGCTGAGTGTCAGTTGAAGGAGAACGGTTGATTTGCATCCACAAGAGGAAACCTCTAATACCTTATTTTCTTCAAAAAGCAGCAGGAAATAGCATGAGATAACATAAATTTTGTACTGTAGTTTACTTTGGTCAAATTTATATGAGCAATAGAAGGGATGGAATTTAGTTTTACAAGTAGCACATTCGTTTAGAAGTAATATTTAAAAGTAATATAAGGTAAGGTCAAAAATCTGAACCAGAACCTTTCGTTTGAAATTAGAAGTAGTAACTTCTATGTTTGGGGCAGGAGGGGTGAAATTTGCTTTTAGAGGTAATATTGAAAAAATAAAAATAAAAAAATGAAAAAAAGTGTTGACAGAAAAAGAAAAGAGTGCTATTATAAGTGACGTCGCTGCGAGAGAAACGCAGAAAGCGAATATGGAGAGGTATCGAAGTGGTCATAACGAGGCGGTCTTGAAAACCGTTTGTCCGCGAGGGCACATGGGTTCGAATCCCATCCTCTCCGCTCGATTGTGAAAACAATCATTTCTATGCAGAATAGTATTTTTATTCAAGCTTAGTGTGCAGAAGTACCCAAGAGGTTGAAGGGGCTCCCCTGGAAAGGGAGTAGGTCGTTAATA
>CAZTHP010000002.1:0-61640 GCA_964613155.1 uncultured Lachnospiraceae bacterium
TACGAGGTTTATGAAGCAGGAAGCCCATTGGCTTTAGACAATGGGTAGTTCACAAGGTGGTAAGAGGTATAGAATTTTGATAAAATCAACTATTCTGACGGTGTGTTTAATAATTTGAAAAAGAAGTATTTTTTTGGATAACCTAAAAATACACATAATATCTTGACATATTTTTAGATGGATGTTAGAATGTTCATCGTATTAGGTTAATGAATTAAAGCGTTGAATGGGATAAGTAACTGGAGATTACGTATTTCAGCGAGTGGCAGTTGATGGAAGTGTCGCAGCGGATTCCAGAGAAGATCACCCAGGAGCTTCTGCATGAAACTGTATATTGGATTTAGAAGCCCAACTTTTGTAAGGCGGGGAAGTTTCCAATGTGTCATAAAACCCTTTGTTTTCGTTAGAGGGAGTGTCAAAAGGAGTAGTGTTAGACGTGGGCTGCACGTTACAGCAGCGCCGAATTAGAATGAATGCTGATACGGGGGCTTGATACTGCCGTAGGGCAGATAGAAGTTCTGATTTGGACAGAGTGCGGAAGTAATTCCGAATTCAGGTGGTAACGCGTGTAGAGCACGTCCTGGCTAGTGGTTCAGGATGTGCTTTTTTTTACGCGAGCAGCGATGAAAATGCTGTGCTTGCATAAGTATTTGAGGAGCACCGCAGTAACTTGAGAAACTTGCAGCGCGTGTTTTTCATAGTTGAGCACAATCGCGCGAAACCTGTCAATTTTTGGTAACTATTTGGCTAATAATAGCTAATTAAGTGATTTGCAGCTGTTCAGAGCCAACACAGCGTATTTTGGAGGTTGGCATGAATCGTTACAACATTTTATAAGGAGAAAAGCATATGAACAACATTGTTGAAATCAGATGGCATGGCCGCGGCGGTCAGGGTGCAAAGACAGCAGCGCTTTTGTTGGCAGATGTTGCATTCCAGACCGGCAAATATGTACAGGGATTTCCGGAGTATGGCCCGGAACGTATGGGAGCACCGATTACCGCTTATAATCGAATCAGTGACACACAGATTCGGGTGCATTCCAATATTTATGACCCTGATTATGTAGTAGTAGTAGATGAAAGCTTGCTGGAGACTGTTGATGTTACAAAGGGTCTGAAGAAAGAAGGCGCAATTGTCATCAACACAGAAAAGACAAAGGAAGAAATCCTTCCTCACCTGCATGGTTATGAAGGAAAAGTTTACATCATTGATGCGAGAAAAGTTTCAATTGCAGCACTGGGTAAATATTTCCCGAATTCTCCTATGCTTGCAGCAATCGTTAAAGTAAGCGGTGTGATGGATCGCGATACTTTTATGAAAGAAATGCGCAGCTCATTTGCTCATAAATTTGCTTCTAAACCGGAAGTAATTGAAGGAAATATGAAAGCACTGGAAATGGCATTTGACGAAGTGCAGTAAATATACGGCAAATATGCTGCAAACTACCCAGGAAATAATTAAATTGTATCAGTGAACTAATACAAAAAATACCAACCTCACTATTAGGCTTTGGTGCGAGAGGTACCCAATTGAAAAACAGGTACCGTGATAAGAAAGGATTAGAATAATGGCTACAGATATGAATAAATTAAATGAATCCTGCAGCTGGAGAGATCTGACAGAAGGTATGCAGATTTATGAAGGCGGCACTTCTGCTCAGTTCCATACAGGTGAATGGACTGCTGTTAAGCCGGATTTTGATGCAGAGAAATGTACACAGTGTCTGCTCTGCGTTCCGGTCTGTCCGGATAGTGCAATTCCGGTTTCCGATTATAAAAGAGGCGAATTTGACTATGACCACTGCAAAGGCTGCGGTATTTGTGTAAATGCCTGCAAACCTGGCGCAATTACGATGAAAGGAGTAAATAAATAATGGCTAAAAGAGATCGTTTATCTGGTAATGAAGCGGTTGCAGAAGCACTGCGTCAGATCAATCCTGACGTTATGCCTGCATTTCCGATTACTCCTTCCACTGAAATCCCTCAGTATTTCTCAAAATTTGTAGCAAACGGACAGGTAGATACCGAATTTATTCCCGTTGAATCCGAACATAGTGCGATGAGTGCTGCAATTGGTGCAGAAGCAGCTGGTGCCAGAACATTATCTGCAACATCTTCCTGTGGTATGGCATATATGTGGGAAGAATTATACATTGCAGCATCAAACCGTCTGCCGATCGCATTGGCATTAGTAAACCGTGCGTTATCCGGCCCGATCAATATCAACTGCGATCACTCCGATTCTATGGGCGCAAGAGATGCTGGCTGGATTCAGATTTATGCAGAAAACAACCAGGAAGCTTACGATAATATGGTACAGGCTTTCCGTATTGCAGAACATAAAGATGTACGTCTTCCGATCATGATCTGCCAGGACGGTTTTATTACCAGTCATGCAGTAGAAAATATCATTTTGATGGAAGATGAAGAAGTAAAGAATTTTGTTGGAGAATATCATCCCGAACATTACATGCTGAATCCGAATGAAACGATGGCAGTTGGACCTTATTCTGTAACAAACTTCTATATGGAAGCAAAACGTGCGCAGGCAGAGGGTCTGCACAATGCTAAACGTGTTGTAAAAGAAGTAGCAGATGAATTTGCACAGATCACAGGCAGACAGTATGGCTGGTTTGAAGAATACCAGATGGAAGATGCAGAATATGCGATGGTTCTGATCGGTTCTGCTGCTGGTACTGCAAAAGATGCAGTTGACAAGCTTCGTGCAGAAGGTAAAAAGGTTGGTCTGATCAAGATTCGTATGTTCCGTCCTTTCCCCGCTGCTGAAATTGCAGAAGCTCTGAAAAATGTAAAAGCCGTTGCGTTGATGGATCGTACCGAAAGCTACAACGACCATGGCGGTCCGATCGGTGCAGAAGTAATGGCTGCGCTGTATCGTGCAAAAGCATCTTGCGAAGCAGTAAATTATGTATATGGTCTGGGCGGCCGCGATGTACGTGTAGAGCATATTGAAGGTGTTTACGCAGAACTGGAAAAAGTAGCAGCAGAAGGTACAGATAACGTATATCGTTATATGGGCTTAAGAGAGTAATCGAGATCAGGAGGAACTACTATGAGTTACAATTTTAAAGAAGTTATGAATCGTCCTGAGCGTCTGGCTCCGGGCCACAGAATGTGTGCAGGCTGCGGCGGTACGATTGCAGCAAGAAATGTACTGCGTGCTCTGCATGAAGGCGATAAAGCAGTTATCGGTAATGCAACAGGCTGTTTGGAAGTTTCCACCTTTATGTATCCTTACGTAGCATATCAGGACAGCTATATCCACAATGCATTTGAAAATGCAGGCGCAACGATGAGTGGCGTTGAAGGTGCGTACAATGCACTTCGCCGTAAAGGAAAATTAGATGAAACCTATAAATTTATCACCTTCGGCGGTGACGGCGGTACTTACGATATCGGTCTGCAGTCCTTATCCGGCGCAATGGAAAGAAACCATGATATGGTTTACGTTTGCTATGACAACGGCGCGTATATGAACACCGGTATTCAGCGTTCCTCAGCAACACCGATGTTTGCGGATACCACTACAACACCTGTAGGAAGCCAGTCAAATGGTAAACCGCAGAACCGGAAGGATTTGGCACAGGTTATCGCAGCACATGACATTCCTTATGTAGCACAGACAACCTTTACTAAAAACTTCAAAGACCTGCATACAAAAGCAGAAAAAGCAATCTACACACCTGGCGCAGCATTCTTAAATATTATGGCACCCTGCCCCAGAGGATGGAGATACAACACACCGGATATTATGGAAATCTGCCGTTTAGGTATGGAAACCTGCTACTGGCCGTTATTCGAAGTCATCGAAGGAAAATGGGTTCTGAACTACACACCCAAGCAGAAACTGCCCGTAGAAGATTTCCTGATCAAACAGGGTCGTTTCAAACATCTGTTTAAGAAAGGCAATGAATATCTCATCGAAGAATTCCAGAAAGAAGTCGATAGAAGATGGGAAGACCTCTTAAAGAGATGTGAATAAAAAATGTAAATAGGGATGGACAGGTGGAAAGATTGATCAGAATCGATTCCGTTGGAAACAATCCGGAATGTATTTTCACAACCCTATTATAATAGGAAGAAACCCATCCCAAATCATTCCAATTCAGGTGGAAATCCCTTGTAATTTAAGGAAGTTTAGATGAAAATGAACCAATCTAAATTTAGACAAGAAACCATGTAATCTGAAAAGATTTCGATGAAAATACGTTTATCTACATTTATAGAAAAATATCGAAATCTGAGAGGATTTGGATAGAAACCACCGTAATTAAATCAGAGACCTCCGCTTTGTAGTACAGAGCGGAGGTTATTTGTTTATTTATCAATTGCTGTCTGGTCTATCAATTGTTGTTTGGTCTATCAATTGCTATCTGATTCATCAACTGCTGTTTATTTTATCAATTGCTGTTTGGTCTATCAATTGCTATCTGATTCATCAATTGCTGTCTGGTCTGCCAGTTGATTCTTTGTGCTATCCGTGGATTGTCGAAATTCGAGCCTTGATTTTCAAACAGATTGCATATTTATTAATAATATAGACTCTGTTAAAATAAATGCAGATTGATACATTTCTTTAACAAATACTGAGGGAGGATATATTGATGTTAACGACAAAGAACAATTTTTTGGAAACCATTAAAAAAGGCGGTAATCCTGATCGCGTGGTCAATCAGTATGAGGCAACGATTCCGATTATGATCGATCCTGTTCAGAAATATACGAGAGGAAATCGTGTAAAAGGAAAGACTACAAAAGATCGTTGGGGTACTGAAATCGCATGGCCGGAGGATCAGATGTTTGCGATGCCTCATATTACAGCGGATAATAAAGTATGTCCCGATGTTACGGAATGGAGAAAGTATGTAACAGTGCCGGATTTGGTGGCAAATTGTTCCAATCCTGCTGACTGGGAACCGGCTTTAGAGGCAGCTGCTAAAATTGACCGGGAAGATAAAATGGTGATGTCTTTCATGGGAACCGGCGTTTTCGAAGAACTGCATCATTTGATGGGATTTGAGGATACGTTAATGAATCTGCTGTTAGAGCCGGATGATATGCTGGAATTAGCAGAAGCAATTGGAGAATATCGTTTCCAGTATACCAAATTGCTGGTAGATTATATGAAACCTGATGTGATTATTTCCCATGATGACTGGGGCAGCAAAACCAATTTATTTATGAGCCCGGAGGTTTGGAGAGAAATCATCAAACCGCAGTATGTGAAAATGTATGGTTATATGAAAGAACACGGTGTGATCATTATGCATCATGCGGATTCCTTCTGCGAACCGATTGTAGAAGATATGGTGGAACTTGGAATTGATGTATGGCAGGGCGTTTTACCGACAAATGATATTCCCGCAATCCAGAAACAGCTGAATGGTCGGATGGCTTTGATGGGCGGTATTGATTCGGTAATCGACCGCGCAGGTGTATCAGAGGAAGAAGTACGTGCAGAAGTACGCCGTGCATGCCGTGAATATGTACCTGGCGGCAACTTTATTCCCAGTTTGACCTATGGTCTGCCTGGTGCAATGTTCAAAGAATTAGATCCCATCATTTATGATGAAATTCAGAGATACAGCAAGGAAGAATTTGAAAAATAAAAACCTGCCGGAGAACGGCTTTCCCAAAAGCAGATAGCAGATAAAAGAACATCTGTGGGAGAGTGGTTTCCCAAAAGCAGATAGCAGATAAAGGAACGTCTGTGGGAGAGTGGTTTCCCAAAAACAGATAGCGAATAAAGGAACATCTGTAGGAGAGTGGTTTCCCAAAAACAGATAGCGAATAAAGGAACATCTGTAGGAGAGCGGTTTCCCAAAAACAGATAGCGAATAAAGGAACATCTGCAGGAAAACGGTTTCCAAGAAGCAGATAGCAGATAAAGAAAAATCTTGCAGGAGAATATTTTCCCAAAAGCAGATAGCGAATAAGCGAATAAAGGAACGTCTGCAAGAGAACGATTTTTAAAATGGTGCGAAAGAAAGAAGATGATTTTCGTTGGTAGTGATTTTCTTTGGAGAGAATTACAGATGAAAGTCATCTTTTTTTCTGATATAATCGGTGTGACAATAATTGGAAAAAATTGTAAATTCATGGTTATGAGGGGTGGTATCATGGTTTCAATTCGAAGAAATGCAGGGAGATTAAAACGGTTTTACCTGAATATGCAGATGATCGTTGATGAATTGCAGGAAAAGGACATGATGTTTCGCTATTGTCCGGGGGATTCTTCTGAGGAATTGCTGGATGTTCGGATTTATCAGGAAATGTTTCCGCTGAATTGTTTGGAACGTCATCAGCTTTTAATCGTAACGGCAAAGATGTTCCGCGAACGGTTTCTGGAAGGTTCACAGGGGAGTTTTCTGGTGATCGGAGAGGTAAAGGAGTTTCGAAATGATCTGCGGGCAGTGGTTTTTCTGGAGGAGGATGTAGACGTTCTGGAACTTTTGAATCTGGTACAGGATGTATTTGAGCGAAATAATCAGTGGGTTGGAAAGCTGAAGGATGCGATGCTGGAAGATTGTACTTTAAATGAGCTGTGTGAAATCTCGCAGCCGTATTTTCAGAATCCATTATTTATCCACAATCCGCAATTTTATATTTTGGGAACTTCTGGATGGGTTACGGGGATGTCGGAGTGGGATTATGACCAGACAACCGGCAGAGATATGGTCAGCACCGACCTGATTAATTATTTTAAAACGGATCAAGAATATCTGGATACGCTGGATACCTCTGGGGCACAGGTTTATGTTGGGGATTTTCGTTCTTTTCGCTGCGCGTATGTCAATCTTTGGAATACGGCAGGTGGTTATGAGGGGCGGCTGTGTATCAATGAACTGCAGACTTCGATCAAACCGGGGCAGATCCACGCGATGGAGTATTTGGCAGGGCTGATTATTCTCTTTTTACAGAAGAAAGCGATCAACGAACAGAGCAGTGTACAGCCTTTTGAACGTTTTCTTTGTGAAATATTGGAAGGAACGGCAGAGCCGCATGGGATTTATGATACGTTGCTGGAACGGCAGGGATGGAATTTGCAGGATCGGTTTATTTGTGTGAAATTATCGGTTTCGCAGCGTGATATTCACACGCGCTCGGTGACGGGAATCTGCAATTTAATCCGGGCAGAGTTTGAAGCGGCTTGCGCCTTTCCTTATGAAAATCATATTCTGGCGGTTTTGAATTTAACGAAAATGCAGATGAATTTGAATGAATGTTTGTCTCGATTTTCCACGATTTTGAGAGAAGGTTTGCTGAAAGCAGGAAGCAGCAATGAATTTCAGGATTTATTTGAATTGCCGCAGGCTTATCGGCAGGCGGATATCGCATTGATTTATGGAAATCAAAGAAGTCCGATGAAATGGTGTCATAAATTTCAGGAAATCGCGATGTACTACTGCATTTGCCAGGTCTGTCAGAATTTGGAGCCGCATGCAGTCTGCGCACCGGGTCTGCTGAAGCTGCAGGCGTATGACCAGGAAAATGAATCGGACCTCTATCATACGTTAGATATTTACCTTCAAACAGACCGCAATACGGTACAAACTGCGCAGAAATTGTATATCCATCGAAGTACCCTTTTTTATCGGCTCAATAAGATTAAAAAAATACTGGAAATGGATTTGGAGGATTATGAAGAATGTCTCTATCTTCGCTTTTCCCTCTATATGATGAGCCAGCTGCCGACCGCAGAACCACCAGAAAATTTCGGCAGTTGAGCTGAAAAAGAGCAGAAGATCTTATCAGCTGGAAATCCTTGAAGATTTCACAGCCTGTGAGCAGCTGAAAAGTTGTATCAGTTGAAACCTATCGAAGATTTCACAGCCTGTGAGCAGCTGAAAAGCTGTATCAGCTGGAAACCCTTGAAGGTTTCACAGCCTGCGAGCAGCTGAAAGCTGTATCAGCTGAAAAGCATCAAAGCTTTTACTGTTAGTGAGCAGCTGAAAAATACTGAAAAGTTTCAGCCGACCGCTTTATACATGGAATCGGTCGTATTCTTCAAAACAGTCCAGACATAATTTTTGATCACCCTGCAGTCGAATCCAGTTCGAGCCGGTTACTTCTCCGCAGCAGTCGCAGGTGATCGAAGTGAAGATTCGAGCTGATTCGGGCAATTTGATTTTCGTTTCTTTCACATCAAATAATTCGCAGGGCTTTTTGGTCTGGTAGTAGGCAAAGGATTCTTCCTTGGTCATACCTGCCGGTTTGGGTTTCAATACCAGACGAACGGATTTTCCGGTTTTGCGATTATAAAAAGAAAAAGCTTGTTTTCCGCGCATATGGAAAAGGAGATTTCCTTTTCCAGCGGAGCAGCCTAAAATGACCTGGATCGCATCGATTCCGCAGGCATCATTTTCCGAGATACAAACCACTTCTTCATCATTTGAAAAGGTCAATTCTAATAATTCGATTGCGTAGGATGCGGCTTGATAGCCGATGGCAAGTCCGCCACAGGAATGTCCATGGAACGATACGCATTTTTCCCAGAGTTCTTTGTTCATAATAAAAATAGTTCCTTTCTGTTTGCTAAGTGTACAGGTAGAGGTTATACGTTAAGATTTTTCTTAGCAACTCTACATTACGTGCACGTTTTTTGTGTTAAGGTTATTCTGACAACATAAACATACACAAAATTATTAAAAATTAATAGTGTTATCCATCCCCCCCCTAAAGGAGTGGGCTTTTCGCACATTCATTGTAACATTTTACCGTGTTAGGGGCAAGCGGCGCAGCTTCCATAGGATAAGGATGTGCCAACAGTGTTGTGATTTTACTGGGGGCAGCTTCTGTACATTATGAATAAAAAACTATACTATATATAAAGATATAAATATTTGATTATAACAATACGACCGCTTATAATGAAACCAAAGAAAGGAAACAATGAGCGAACGGCGGCAAAAACTACGAACTGGAAAAACCAGTGATTTGAAAACTAGAAAACTAGAGATTTACAGAGTGCTGCCGATGCGCGGATCGATAGAGAGGAGATTTATTATGGAATATCGTGTAGAGAAGGATTCAATTGGAACAAAGGACGTACCGGAAGACGTCTATTATGGTGTGCAGACGTTAAGAGCTGCGGAAAACTTTCATATTACAGGGTTAAATATGCATCCGGAGATCATCAACAGTCTGGCTTTGATCAAAAAAGCTTCTGCGATTACAAACTGTGAGATCGGGCTTTTGGATAAAGATGTTACCAGAGCAATCGTGCAGGCGTGTGATGAGATTACAACGGGCAAATATCATGAGTATTTTATTGTTGACCCGATTCAGGGTGGTGCGGGTACTTCTTTGAATATGAATGCAAATGAGGTTATTGCAAACCGTGCGATTGAAATTTTAGGCGGTCATAAAGGGGATTATTCTATCGTAAATCCGAATGACCACGTAAACTGCGGACAGTCTACGAACGATGTAATTCCGACTGCGGGCAAGATGACTTCCCTGAAATTACTGCAGAATCTGAAAAAAGAATTGCTGCGTCTGTATGATGCGCTGTATGCGAAGGCAAATGAATTTGACCATGTCATTAAGATGGGACGTACACAGATGCAGGATGCAGTACCGATTCGTCTGGGACAGGAATTTCGTGCTTATTCAGTAGCGATCAACCGCGATATTTACCGTATGGATAAGGCGATGGATGAAATGCGCGCTGTAAATATGGGTGGTACTGCGGTAGGAACTGGTATCAATGCCGACAGCAAATATTTAAGAAGAATTGTACCGAATCTGGCAGAAGTTTCCCGGATGGATCTGGTACAGGCATACGATCTGATCGATTCAACACAGAATCTTGATGCATTTGTATCCGTATCCGGTGCGGTAAAAGCTTGTGCCGTAACCTTGTCAAAGATTGCAAATGACCTTCGTCTGATGTCATCTGGTCCGAGAGCAGGATTTAACGAAATCAATCTTCCGGCAAAGCAGAATGGTTCTTCTATCATGCCGGGTAAAGTGAATCCTGTTATTCCGGAAGTAGTTAACCAGGTTGCATTTAACATTATCGGCAATGACGTTACGATCACAATGGCAGCAGAAGCTGGTCAGCTGGAATTAAATGCCTTTGAGCCGATCGTATTTTACTGTATGTTCCAGTCGATCGACACCCTTGCGTATGCAGTTCGTACCTTCGTAGATAACTGTGTAACGGGAATTACAGCAAATGAAACCAGATGTCGTTATCTGGTGGAAAATAGTGTCGGAATTATTACCGCAATCTGTCCTCATGTTGGATATCAGAAGGCAGCGGATATCGCAAAAACAGCACTTCAGACAGGGGAATCTGTAAGAAGCTTGATCTTAAAAGAAGGACTTCTGGATGAACAGCAGCTGGATGAAATCTTAGATCCGATCCATATGACAGAACCGGGTATTTCCGGCAAAGAGCTGATGATGAAACACACCGGCGGAATCCTGGAGTAAACTTCAAACGAACTGGTAAAGAAGACTGCGGTTACAAAAAGCTGCCTGGTAATCAGAAAAGCCAGTAGAAGCAAAAATGCAGTTACAAAAAGCTGTCTGGTAATCGGGAAAGCCAGTAGAAGTAAAAATGCAGTTATAAAAAAGCTGATTGGTAATCAAAAAAGACAGTAGAAGCAGCAGAACAAAGCGGACTTTCCAGTAGGAATTGTTGAAATATGTTTGACAAAACGGTGTATCTATTATATGCTTTAAATGGATAAAGTGAGACGGCTTAAAGTCTTAAATTCTTCCGCTTTTCACGGCTGGAAGGAGTGAAGATGGGGAGTCGGTTCTGCACAGAAAGCGTGATAGAAATACGAAAGGAACATACAATACGTTATGGAAATACTCATGTCTGTGATTTCAACAGTCTACAATTTTCTTTGGGGAGATCTAATCACGATCTCCCTTCCAGGAGGATCTTCAATCGGCATTTCCCTTCTGGTTTTAATTTTGATTCCAGCAGGAATCTTTTTTACAATTCGCACAAGATTTCTACCTGTCCGTCTCTTTCCGGAGATGATCCGTGTTGCTCTTGAGAAGCAGACACATGGGAAAAAAGGTGCGATTTCCGGTTTGCAGGCACTGATCGTATCCACAGCAACCCGCGTGGGTATGGGCAATATGGTCGGAGTCGTTGCTGCAATCTCCGCAGGCGGAGCAGGTGCAGTTTTCTGGATGTGGGTTACAGCGATCATCGGTTCGTCCACCGCTTTTGTAGAAGCAACATTAGCCCAGCTTCATAAGCAAAATGACCCTCTTTACGGCGGTTATCGCGGCGGTCCTGCCTACTATATCCACGATTTCTTTGACAAAGATTCCAAAAAACGCCGGAATCTCCTTGCTGTTTTATTTGCATTGTCCGGTCTGCTTTGCTGGTGTGGTGTCAGTCAGGTAATCAGCAACTCCGTGTCCTCTGCATTTGAGAATGCATTTCATATTCCACCGATCGTTTCTACAGTTGTTTTGGTATTATTAGCAGCTGTGATCGTATTGCGGAAGAATGCAACGATCAAAGTATTGGATATTATGGTTCCTGTTATGGCAGTTTTTTACTTTGCAATTGCCGTATTTGTAATCGTAAAAAATATCGGTCTTATGCCTGCGGTATTACAGCGTATCATCGAAGAAGCATTTGGCATTCGCCAGATTGCAGCAGGTGGTTTTGGTGCCGCTTTGATGAACGGTGTCAAACGAGGTCTGTTCTCCAATGAAGCAGGTTCGGGTTCCGCACCCTGCGCAGCAGCAGCAGCCAATGTAAGCCATCCGGCCAAATCCGGTTTATTCCAGGCATTTGGTGTCTTTATTGATACCATTGTCATCTGCACCTGTACCGCAATGATCATGCTGTTAGCTCCGGAAGAACTGCTGGAAGGACTCTCTGGAATGGAACTTCTGCAGACGGCGATGTACCATCACTTCGGAAGTCCGGGAGTGGTATTCGTTGCCATTACCCTGTGGTTATTCAGTTTCTCCACTTTTATTGGAATTTTATATTATGCACGTTCAAATGTCGCTTATTTATTTGGAGACAACTGGTTCTCACAAACCGCATATAAAGTATTAGCACTGCTTATGCTGTTTATTGGCGGTCTGGCTGCCTATACATTTGTATGGGATTTGGGTGATATCGGAGTCGGTTTGATGACGGTCTTTAATATGATCGTTCTGATTCCCATGTCAGGAGAAGCAATCCGTTCTTTGAAAGATTATGAAATGCTTCGAAAACAACAAAAACTATGAGAAACATGCGCTGTGAGTTTCTCAAGTTATCGCAGTGCTCCTTAAATGCTTGTGTAAGCACAGCATTTTCAGCGCTGCTTGTGTAAATCAAAATCTCCGTTACTCTGCATTCAAGTTGTGAATGTAGACTGACGGAGATTTTTTTGTAAAATAGTCTTCGAAGTCTGATTCAAAAGGAGCGATTAGCGATTCAGAGCCAGCCTCGAAAACCTGGTTTCTATATCAAATGATGTGAAAAGTCGATAAACAGAGGAAAAGCACCTACCCCCAGCTCCTACGTCTGAAAATAGATGCTTTTTAGTGCACCTTCAGGGGCTCGAACCCTGGACACCCTGATTAAGAGTCAGGTGCTCTACCAACTGAGCTAAAGGTGCATAAGATGTCAAAATTTGTTCCAACTTCCTTTATATTAGCACAAGGTATTTAGAAAATCAATACTTTATTCATAAATTGTTCATAATTGTTTAAACTTTCTTTCGATTTCGGATAGAATTATTTTATAAAAAATAAAAACCCCTTTAAAAATGAAAAATATTGTGCTAATCTTTTAGTATCTTTTTGTGTTGGGACAGTTTACCGTTTGTCTTGGCATCATTATCATTGAGAAGGGAGAAGTTTATGACTATTTATGAAGACAAAAATCTCAAATGAACAAAAGATGATACGAATGGAACAGATTCTCCGAGAGATGAAAAAACATCTGACGGAAAATTTGAAATCAGAGCAGGTCGCTGAGAAGTTCGGCTACAGTGTGCGCTATTTCGAAACTATTTTTAAAGAATACTTTGGAATCCCCTTTTCAAAGTATATGACGAAATTGCGCCTGCGCTATGCGGCTGTTCAATTGCTGACAAATCACCCCATGGTCGGGACGCTGAATCCGAATGATTTTGGTTATGCAAATTCGTCAAGTTTTTCAAAGGCATTTAGAAAAGAATTTGGTATTTCACCAGGGGATTTTATCAAGGAGTACCAGCATGTTCCCGATATTCTGCCAAGGAAGAAGTTGTTTGGGAAAGAAATCGCAAAGGAATATTGCAGAAGCAGCGAGTTAAATATCGCGGGATATGGTGTGTACATAACAGATGAAGAAATCCCCGATCTGATCGAATTTGCCATTAATACCGCGGCATGGGCGCTGGATCATCCGGTCGAAAAGATCGATCTGGATGCGCCGGGAGAGTGGTATGGGCTGTGCTGGCATGATGAAAAAATTGACCATGGACTTTATTACGTCTATGCATCGCCAATTGATTCCGAAAAAAACTTGCCGCCGGATTATACTTCGATTCATATTCCCAGTATGAACTGTGTGATCTTTTCCTGTGAAAAGGGAGCTACACATGCAGAAACAGCGCAGCTATGCAGGCTTCTGGTGCGGTATGTACTGAAAGAGTGGCGCATTGTCAACGACAAAAAAGAAGATAAGATGGGGTGGTTTTATCAGAAGTTCGATGGAGAACGGTTTTACGTGTACCTTCCGCTGCTGGAGGATGATATAGAAAATCTGCCCTATACCAATTATGGTACGGAAACCTGGATTTCCTACATCGACGAGCATATCCTGGAGGATTTGAAAGTAAAAGACATCGCCGATGCGGTACATTATTCCGTGAAAAACTTCAATAACATCTTTCGATTGTATTACATCATGAGTCCAGCTGAATATATTCTGAAAAGGCGGCTTTATATGGCGGCGCAGGAGGTTCGAAAAGGTGCTTCGGAAGAAGAAACCGCTGCAAAGTACCGATTCCGATCGGCTGCGAAATTTCGCGAGCTGTTCCAGCGAAAATATGGTGTTACACTGGAAGAATCGGAGCAGATCAAGCTGGAGACGGTAAACCTGCCGCAATATTATGAGGAGTATAAAAACACATTGCGTATCGCGATTCGAGAAATGGGTGAGCAGATGATGATCGGAAAAGGCATCCAGACACGGGAAGATTCCCTGAATGTACCAGGATATGTCGATTTCTGGTTTCGCAATGACTTTGAATCTATCCAGCAAACATCCTATGCCTGTCCCGAACCGGGGATGGAAGACAAAGGCGCAATCTGGGACGAAACGCTCAATGAAACGACCGGAAAGAAAGAGTATCATTACGTAGTAGGTCCCTTTATCGAAAATACGGATGAAATACCAGCAGATATGAAACTTTATACGATACCGGGTGGAATATATGCCATTTTCACAACGAAAGACCAATCCGATGAGAGTGATATCGCTGAAAAGTATCGAATGATGACCCGTTGCGTATTTTGGGGCTGGGTGCATGAAAATAAAGTCCGCATGGACTGGGAACGAGATACCTTCGTTCGTTACTGCAAAAAGAAATTATATTTTTATGTACCGCTGATCGGATAATAGACTGCCCGCAAAGGAAAAAAGAAAGGAGAATGCAAGAAAAAAACGAAAAAAAATCATAAATATGTAAATTTGGACAAAAACATTTCTTTGCCATGAGTAGAAAGATGTGGTAAACTAGTACTAACAGGTAAGAAATACCAGAACAGGAAAGATTCCCCCACTGGAACAGAACCTGAGATAGACAATCGTTGAAAGATACATTTTGGAACATTCGGTGAGATTCCGGCACGGTTTTAATCCCCGCTGTAATAAGGACAAACTGCTGCATAAGCCACTGGAGCAATTCGGGAAGGCGCAGCAATAAAGTTTGGTTTGTACTTCGAGTCAGAACACAAGTATCTGAGATTGAAATAAGGAAATCTGGAGGCATAAACAGAGGTCTATTTTTTGTACCCTTTTTTCGGTAGAAAAGGGCAAAAATCGCAAAAAATGATACAAAATTCGCTTTATTCCTCTGGAAAGTACAAAAAACAAAAGTGCAGGTGATTAAGATTGGAACAGTTATCCGGGCAGAAAGAAGGGATAAGTAATCAAAAAAAGAGCAGACGCTCAAACAATATTTACTGGCGGGAAGGAGAACCTTTAACCGAGCAGGATCGGGTCATGCTTCAGGTCGTGCAGCAGATTTACAAGAAGCAGGGGTTTACTCCCAGTAAGAGAGAAGTACCGAATGCAGCTGCCTTAAAGCGGCGTTTTCGTACCTGGACCAATGTGATGAAAGCGGCTGAGATTCCGCTGATCAAGGAACCAGAACAGACACGGAAGCGGCAGGCAAGCGCAGCATGGAAAAAGACGATGAAACTCTAAACTGTATACCCTGCGGGATAGAGTTTCTCTGCCAAAGCGATATGCTTTGAACTTACAATGGATTTTACCAGATTTTAGAAGCAGCAGTTTCGTTTTCCCTGATAAACCGAAGCAGTTTAGAAAGTACGTACGTATCATGATCAGCTTTCAGATGCATCTAAAATCGGATTATAAATCGTTTTGAAAATTGCAGAAGTGATTTTTAAAACTAAATATTATGAGAAATTGCTGGAACTTACCAGACAATTCGAAATAATACTTTATAGCCTGGACAAAGATAGGCAGAAAGGAGAAAACTATGATGAAAACGATGAAGAAATCTACGGCATTTGCATTGGCTGGCATCTTAGGATTATCTTCACTGGCAGGTGCCAGTGCATTTGCAGCAGAAGGAGATGCAGCAGCACCTACTAATGCACAAGGAAGCGTATATGTATCAATTGAAAAAAGTGCAGCTTATAAAAAAGATGCAAAGACACTTGATTACATCTTAGCGCCTACAAAGGTAAATCTGGCAGATGTAGCAGAAAAGATGGGTACAACAGATGCCTTAACACCCGATGATGGTATCACGGATATCACGATTCTGGACGTTTTGATGACGGCATACGGAGAAGAAAACTTTACGGTTCAGTACAATGCTAGTTATCATTGCTATTATGTAAAAGCTATTAAAGACAGCGGTGCTGTAGATTATGTAGCAACTGAAGATGATTATGAATATGGTTCTCAGGTAGCTAGTCTTTCTCAAAAATACAGTTTAAATGCAAGATTTAATGGAACGATCAAAACTGCAAATTATCTGTCAGAGAATGATTTAATTACAAACGGTGGATCTGGCTGGATGATTGCGCAGAATAATGCAGGTACGTATTATGGAGTATCAACAACTGTTGCAACTGATGATGTTTTGAGAATGGAATGGTCAACCTTTAATGGAATGGATGTTGGTTATACAGGATATTTCTATAATCCAGAGGATACCGCTAACTGGGGTTGGAGTCCTGAAAATCCTTTTGCAGCAAGAGTAAACAAAGATGCGTTAGTGAAAAAATTAGCAGAAATTAATGATGAGTATGAATTATCTGATATGCGGGATAAAGAAAAAACAGCATATGATAATGCAAATGCAGCTTTGAAATCTATTACGAAAACTTCTGTTGAAAGTGAATTAGCAGCTTTGAATTCAGAATTCTGATAGAAGATCAGTTCTTTGATGAATTGCTGAATCGTAAAATCGTAGTAGGGATTTACTTGCAAGTAATAAGGTAAATGTAAATGAGGATAGCTGCAAGGATTCGCAAAATGAGAAGTCTTGCAGCTATCCGTTTTTAGGAGATGTTGTATGAAAAAGATATTAAAAAAAATAAGTTTAGGAGCAACTTTGCTTTTTTTGTTTGTTTTTTTGATTCCACAAAATAGCAAAGCGGATGCATTATCGTATAAATCTTTATGGGATGAGGAACAAGGTGCGTATTTGATTTCTTCCGTGGAAGAATTAAAAATTTTTCGAAATTCACTGGCAGAACATGATTATGCAGGAGAAAAGATTTTATTAACAAAGGATATTACAATTCAGAAAAGTGATGATATTGGAACCGTTAAGACTGAGTGGGATGTAAATAGCGGCTCAGTTTTTCAAGGTTATTTTAATGGACAAGGTCATCAGATTTCTGGATTTTATGATAATAAAGCAGGACTCTTTAATAATATAGGTAAAGATGGAGTCGTTACAAAGTTAATATTAGATGTTGATATCACAGTGGAAACATCTATCTATTATGCACCATTAGCCAATGTTGTTTCTGGAAAGATACAGTATTGTGGATTGAAGGGATCGATTCGTACAGTAGAATCGGAAACGGAAAAAGGATTTTCAATATCACGTTTCATAGAAAAATTAGATGCTAAAACTTATAATGAAGATAGCGATAATCTGGCATTTCCTCTTATTAGTGATTGTTGTATAACCGTTAACGTGAATATTCGAAATGTTCCAGCGGGAAGTGCAAATGGAATAGATGGTGTGATTTCATGTGCAGATGTATATAGTGAAAACGTTTATTATATTCAAAATTGTTATGTAGGAGGGACTTGTCAGCGCAGTACGTCTACGGGAAGCAAGACAGCTTATCGATATGTGGGATCGATAAATGATCCGTATGTTAATACTGCCACAATCTTTGACAGTACAGCATTTCTAGGAGAACCTTGGAGATTTAATGCTAAAACAAGGGCAACGATTATTACAGATGAACAGGCAAAAACTAAAACAACGTATACAAAAGCCGGTTGGGATTTTGATAAAGTTTGGGATATCGATACCGAAGGATATTATGATAAAATTTATTTAAATGACAATCAAGCGCCTGAAGGCACGCAGACTTTTATTGATGAAATCGGCCCCTATTATTACGATACGGAACTGAAATTTGTAAATGATGGTTATCCTTATCTGCGTGCAGATGTGTTAGAACCTGTTCTTGGTAGTATGGAACGGCGCATGGTGACAGTATCTGCAGTTTATCCCGATATGCAGATTGGATATTATACGCCAGCTGTCATTCGACCAGAAGTTAAGATTACGGGAATCGAAGGCGTTGACGCTGACAGTTTACAGAGTTTTATTGAGGAATATCAATTAGAAGTGATATGTGAGGAAGAAAAACAGTATTTACTTGAAGATACTGATAGTTCCGTAGGTAGTCTTTCTCACTTGAAAGATGTTGCAGATTTACATTATAAGAAAAATGAAACATATACGTTTGCTATCGATTATGACAATTCTACAGTAACTCCGGGTAAATTATCAGCCAAACCTAATCCATATCGCAATCTTTCCAATGAAGCAAAAGCAGAAGCATACCTTGCAATAGGAGAGCAAAAGGAAATCGCAAATTTAAAGAATAAGCTGAATCGTATTAAAGATGGTACCAGTGTGCCGAAGCAGGTCATTATAGATGCCTTATGCTGGGATGTGATCAATATAAGCCGCTATGATAAAAATAGCGAGGATAAGGAGATCCGGGAGCTTTTAGACAGCTGGTTTGCGATGGAACTGGAAGGATTTAAAGAAATGTATGCGGAAAACCAGTCCATGACACAGCAGTATACGACGACGTGGCAAAGAGAGTTGATCGCGATTACGGCTGCTGGTTACGATCCGGCTGATATTAAAGCCTATACAAAAGGCACACATGGCGAAGATGATCCGGGATTCGATCTGGTACAGTCTGTTTTCGATGAAGTCGGAAAAGACGGGGCTCATATGCATGTTCCGTTCTGGCTGATCGGACTGGATAGTGGTGATTATGCAGCGGATGAAGCAGGTGTGGAAAAACGTGTCGAGATGGTCTATCGTCTGGTAAATAGTGGTGTGTTTAGTGCTGCTGCTGGTATCGGTATGGATTATATAGGTATGTTTAGTCAGGGACTTACCAAATATATCGATCCTGAAGAAGGCACGATCTATTATGAAGTTGCGAAACAGGTAAATGAAAAGCTGAAAGCTGAGGGCAAGGAGACGATCGCAGAAAAAGCAGATAAAGAGCGTATTGTTGAAGCTATTAAAAGATTCCAGTGCCCGTTAGGCGGCTGGATCACCTATGACAACTATAATCCGGCAACGACAGCACAGGCTGTAGTGATGCTTTCCTGTATGGGTGTTGATGCATATGGTGAGGCTCTGACGACAGAGGCAGGTTACAACATGCTGGACAGCTTTATCCAGAGCGGATGCAACCTGGATGAGGATGGCTTGCCGGTATCGTTAAAGGATACTTATGAAATGACTGTGAACGAATCGTTTTACTCGTCTCAGTCGATTTATGCGACTATTTCCTGGTATCGTTTGATAAAGGGTCAGACGGCTCTTTACGATTGCACCGATGTGGTGGGTGTTGCACAGGTGGAAGCGATGATCGCAGGACTTCCGAAAGAGATCACACTGGAGCAGGCAGAGGCAGTGGAAGCAGCAAAGGCAGCTTATGATGCTCTGAGTGATGGACAGAAAGCATATGTGGAGCAGGCAGATGTTCTGGAAGCAGCTGTCAAGGTTGTGGAAGAACTGAAAAAGGCGGCGGAAGAACTTACGGCATTCCAGACGTTGAAACCGCAGTTAAAGGCAGCTTTGGCAGATTATGATCAGGTGAAGTTGACCTGGACAAAGGAAGCGAATGCAGAAGGTTATAAGATCTATCGTGCATCCAGTAAAGATGGTCAGTACGAATTGGTCAAGACCATCAAAAAAGCAGCGACTGTGAGCTGGACGGACAGCAAGCTGACTACCGGAAAGACCTATTACTATAAGATGTCCGCATACGGTACATTTGATGGAGAAGTGGTTACTAGTGCGTTCAGTAAAGTGGTGAGTGCAAAGCCTGCTTTAAAAGTTCCGAGTTTGAAGGCGGTTTCAGCAGATTATGATCAGGTGAAACTGACCTGGAAGCAGATCAATGGAACAGAGGGTTATAAGATCTATCGTGCATCCAGTAAGAATGGTGCGTATACCGCTGTGAAGACGATCAAGGATGCATCGGTCGTAACCTGGACAGACAGTAAGCTGACTACCGGAAAGACTTATTATTATAAGGTTTGCGGTTACAGCCTGGTAAACGGTAAGGTTGTAAAAGGCGGCTGCAGTGCAGTGGTAAGTGCAAAACCTGTGTTAAAGACACCGAGTTTGAAAGCGGCTTCTGCTGGTTATGATCAGGTGAAACTGACCTGGAAACAGATCAATGGAACAGAGTTTTATAAGATCTATAGTTAATAAATCAATGATGTCAAGTATACTTCTGTTAAGAATATCAAGGATTCATAGGTCTTGAACTGGACGAATGAAAAGCTGACCACTGGAAAGACCTATTATTATAAGGTTTGCGGTTACAGCCTGGTAAACGGCAAGGTTGTAAAAGGTGGCTGCAGTGCAGTGGTGAGTGCGAAACCGGCACTGTCGAAAGTCTCCCTGTCTTCAGTACAGAACCGTGAAGGAAAGAAAGTGGAACTGAACTGGAAGAAAGTAGAGGGTGCAAGTGGTTATGTGATCTATCGTGCGACCAGCAAGAATGGAACGTATGAGAAGGTGAAGACCGTATCCAGCAAGAACCTGAAGTGGACAGACAGCAGCTTGAAGAATGGAAAGACCTACTATTATAAGGTTCGTGCTTACAGAACAGTGAGCGGTTCGAATGTTTATGGTTCTTATTCAGCTGTGAAGCAGGTTACGATCAAAAAGTAAGGGATGATCCTGCAGAATGGATTTTCTGTCAGGATGATTACGGATAGATAGCAATTGATGATATTTGAGAGGATATCCCACAGAACAGCATGGGGCTGGTTGACAGCTCCGTGGCTGTTCTATTGCTGTTTTTATAGAGTTTTACAAATGGGAGGATATTGTGGTGAAAACAAGGTATTTAATTGTGGTTCTGGTTCTGCTGCTGTTATTTCCGGGGAGTATGGCAGCAGCTGCTGGAGAGTCTGCTTCTGTGGATATGGAGGATATGGTCTCCTGGATTCATGCGGCGGCAGAACAGTCGGAGATTAATTGTAATAGCGAGGTGATACAAAAATTCATTCAGGCATCGAATTGGTATGATTCACTGGATGCGAAGCAGCAGGCAGAGATTTTGCCGGAGACGAAAGCGGAACTGGAACTGGTGCGAAGTCGGATTCAGGAGACGATTGCAGTTTGTGATGGTGTGACAGCGGGCAGTAAGACCTGGTATATCCAGACCTGTGTATCGGATCTGGAGTCGACAGCGGAGCTGCTGGAACAGATTCGGGCGGTTTATCCGGGAAGTGCGCCTGAGATTTTGTATCAGAAGGCAATTCACTATGTGGATATCCGTACGGGAGAGACATGTTATCATCCGGGGATGATCGAGTTGTCATTTCCGGTGCCGGAGGGTTATGATAGTCTGGGAAATCCGAAGCTTTTTACCTGGATGGATGGGGAATTACTGGAATTGTCGGCAAAACGGAATGCGGATGGATATTTTGTGATTCCGAGAGCGCGTTCTTTGTCAAATGTGATTGTGGCAGATCTGCCGATTTCGCTGACGGAGATTCGGATGGATGAGACGTTGGGGATTAATCTGGGACAGAGTTATACGATTTCGCTGACAGTATTGCCTGAGCAGATTACGCAGCCTTATGAGATTGTTTGGAGCAGCAGTAATCAGAAGGTGGTTTCAGTCGATCAGAAGGGGACTGTGAAAGGTCTGAAAGAAGGAAAAGCGACGATTACGGCTTCCGTAAAGGGGCAAAAGGGAATAAGTGCAAGCTGTACGGTGACGGTAGTACAAGGAGCACATGCGCTTTCACCTTCTTTGCAGCAGGTGATGAAGGAGACGAAGGCTTATATGCTGTCTCTGGATACGAATCCAACGGTTGGAAGTGAATGGTTTGTATTAGGACTTGCCAGAAGCGGCATGGACTTGGACGATGAATATTTTAAGACATATTATAATCATTTTGCCAATTATTTGGCAGAAAAGAAGGGGATTTTGACGAATACCGTAAAGTATACGGAGTATTCGCGGGCAGTTCTTGTTATGACTGCGATCGGAAAGGATGCGCGTAATATCGCAGGCTATAATTTGCTGAAACCGCTGGCGGATTTTGAAACGGTGACGGCGCAGGGCATCAATGGTCCGATCTGGGCTCTTTTGGCTTTGAATTCTAATCCGGTTTATTCGATTCCAAAGGTATCAGGAGTTCCGGTGCAGACGACAGAAAAGCGTCTGGTGGATTATATTGTAGAAAATGAGTGTAAAAATGGGGGCTGGAATTTGCTGGGTGATACCGGTGATTCGGATTTGACGGGAATGGCTTTGCAGGCATTAGCACCGTATTATCAGAAAGCGGGATATGAACATGTTACAGCAGCCGTTGACCGGGCATTGGATTTGTTGAGTCGTACACAGAATACGACTGGTGGCTATTCAACTATGGGTGTGGAAACTTCAGAATCCTGTGTACAGGTTATTACCGGGTTATGCGCACTGGGAATTGATCCGGCAAAGGATGTTCGTTTTATCAAAGGCGGAAACTGGACCGTAGAAAATTTATTTTCTTATCATATTTCCAAGAGTGGTTTTATGCACGTGAAAGCAGGCGCGGCGAATAATGGAGGCGGTGCTGCGGGAACGGTTAATGGGATGGCAACGGAACAGGCGTATTATGGGATGACGGCGTATTATCGTTTGCTGAACGATCAGACGAGCTTATACGATATGTCTGATATTTCGCTGGAAAAAGGGCAGCAAGGTGATGGAAATGGAACTGGTCTGGAGCAGGGTGATACGGGCACAGGACAGAAACCAGGTCAAGGTAATACGAATGCTGGACAGAAACCGGGTCAGGGTTCTGGAGGAACTACAAAGCCGGGTCAGGGCTCTGCGCAAGTAACAAAACCGGGAAATAGCCAAAATAATCTGAATGGTCAAAGTGGTCAGAATGGTCAGAATTCCTTTAAGGGACAAGGCGGAACTGGTTCTGGAAAGGGACCGGTGCAGACCGCTGCGCAGAAGAAAAAAGCAGCACAGGATGCAAAGAAGAAAGAAAACTCTAAAAAGAAGACAGGATGGGATTTTACGGCGGAACTGTATCAGGAAGGAACTGGATGGGATTTTATGCCGCAGTCTTACGATGAGGAGTTGGAAGTGGAAAGCGCAGAAGCTGCTTTAGCGGATGCGAATGTGAGACGACTGGATTTGACGAAATCGCCGGATCGGGAGATCGCAATGGGAATCGCTGCCGCAGCTGTGATCGCAATTGGTGGAAGTGTTGTGCTTTGGAGAAAGCGCAAGAAGAACAAGGGGTTCGTCGAAAGTCAGAAGGCGGAGCAGGAGTGAAAGCCGGAAAGTAAAGCGAAAGTGGAAGCTGGAAGGTGAAGCGAAAGTGGAAGCTGGAAGGTGAAGCAGGAGTGGAAACTGGAAAGTGAAGCGAAAGTGGAAGCTGGAAGGTGAAGCAAAGTGGAGACTGGAAAGTGAAGCAAAAGTGGAAGCTGAAAGGTGAAGCAGGAGTGGAGACTGGAAAGTGAAGCAAAGTAGAAGCTGGAAGGTGAAGCAGGAGTGGTTACTTTAGTAAGAAAGGATGGAAAAAACATGAGAAAAATTCGTAAGTACGTGGTTTTTCTGGTTTCTTTGATCTTGATGCTGAATTTATTGAGTGGGTGTCAGGCAGGAGCTGGAGATGGTTCTGGAACAGAAAGTGAAGGTGATGCAGGGAAAAATCAGGCTGCTGTTTTGTTGGAGGAGCAGAATGAAATTCCGGAAGATGGTGTGATTACGCAGGAACAATTAAAGAGTATTGCTGGAACAGATGCGGTTTATTATTTTAATGGGAAAACTGAAAATGGTATTGCGTATCAGTGGATTTACAAAGGGGAACAGATTCAGAATCCGGTTGAACAGAATTTGAAGGTGGCATGTGATGCGGAGAATCTGGAGGAAGTGAAAGCACTTGCGAATCAGGCACCGTATGCGTTGAAGGTGACTTTGCAGCAGATGCAGATGGCGGCTCCGGCGAAGCTGGTTTTGACTTTGCAGGAAGAATGGAAGGCTGATCGGGTTCTGTATTGTATTTATGAAAATGGCAAGTTGTATCAGTTGAGTGAAGCTTCGATTGAAACGGTAGACGGTGTTTCACAGATTTCGTTCCAGGTAACCAGAGCAGGCGGCGATTATTATTTGCTGGGCGGTTTGGTAAATGGTCAGCCGGAGGAATCATCGGCAGCTGATGAGGAAGAATCAAAGGATGGAACCGGGGAAGGTTCTGCATCGGATGTGAAGGAAAGTCAGGCACAGAATTCTTCTCAGTCCGATCAGAAGAATCCTGCGTCCAATACGGATGGTAAGAAGGAAACAAAGGGTGAGACAAAGAAGGATGATTCTGCGAAACAGACGACCGCGGCAGAGGCAGAAAAGCCGAAAACGTTGACTTGTACCCTGACGATTGATTGTAAGACGATTTTGGATAATTGGGATGATCTGAAACGTTCAAAGCAGGATTATGTTCCGGCAAATGGTATGATTTTAGAGTCCTGTACGGTGGAATTTATCGAAGGGGAAACGGTTTTCGATGTTTTGAAACGGGAACTGGGTGAACGTGGAATCCATATGGAATCTGAGTGGACGCCGATGTACAACAGTTATTATGTGTCGGGTATTCATCAGCTGTATGAATTTGACTGCGGACAGAATTCGGGCTGGATGTATAGTGTAAATGGCTGGTATCCCAACTATGGATGTTCCAGTTACACGCTGGAAGATGGCGATGTGATCGAATGGCGTTATACTTGTGACCTTGGTTCTGATGTGGGAAATGTTTATATGGGCGATTAATGGGTGATAAATGATGAGAGATGATGCGTTTTCGAGATGTCACCCGGTAATTAACTTCTTCTATTTTGCGGTAGTTATGCTGTTTACGATGTTTACCCAGCATCCGCTGTTTTTGGCGGTATCGTTTCTGGCTGCCAGTGTGTACAGCATGTGGCTGGTAGGGGTGGGGAAAGTGCTGAAAATGAACTTTTTGTTTACCCTGCCGGCGCTGATCGTGATTGCTTTGATCAATCCGATGTTTAATCATTATGGAGAAACGCCGTTGTATTATATTGAAAGCAGCGGGAACTGGATTACGTTGGAATCGATGGTTTACGGGGTAGTATTGGGATGTGTAATGTTTATCGTAATCGAATGGTTTACTTGCTATAACCATATCATGACCAGTGACAAATTTATTTATCTGTTTGGTCGGGTGATACCGGCGATGTCGTTGATCCTTTCGATGGCGCTGCGGTTCGTTCCGCGTTTCACGGCAGAGACAAAGGTGATTCGAAACGGGCAGAAATGCGTGGGGATGGATATCCGAAATGGGAAATTTGTCAAGAAAATACGCTATGGTTTGAATTTACTTTCTATTTTAGTGACTTGGGCACTGGAAAATGCGATTGAAACGGCGGATTCGATGAAAAGCCGCGGATATGGACTCTCTGGAAGAACGGCATTTTCCAATTATCGTTTTGACCGGAGAGACCGAGTTCTTGGAGTTTTGCTGGTTGTGTTGGCTGCAATCGTTTCCTTTGGCTGTTACCGCGGAGCGGCATTTGCTGAGTATAATCCGAAGATTCTGTTGGCGGGATTTATCGTGCGGGGACATGCCGCGCCCGTCCAGTGCAGCCCTTACCTAGCAGCTGCTACATATCTTTCCTTTGCCGTTTTTTGTTTCGTTCCGTTTCTTCTGGGTATCGCAGAGGAATTGGAGATGAAAAAGAGTCGTCTGCATATTGGAAATAGTATGGAGATTACGTATCGGCAGATTTATGAAGAATTTCGCTAGAGGAAGGTGGAAAGAATTGTGCAGAGGTTGAGTGGGAGCAGGAGCTTGTGAAAAGGCTGAGTGGGAGTAGGTGTCTGTGGTACAGCTGGGTAGGAGCAGGAGCTTGTGAAAAGGCTGGGCAGGAGCAGGTGTCTGTGGTACAGCTGAGCAGGAGCAGGAGCTTGTGTAGAGGCTGAGCAGGAGCAGATGTCTGTGCAGAGGCTGGTAGGAGCAGGAGCTTGTGAAAAGGCTGAGCTGGTGTAGGTGTCTGTAGTACAGCTGAGCTGGGTTAGGTGAGTGCCTGGGTTCCGCTGCTTGGGCGTAGGATTAGGAGGTCGACAGATATGGGAGAGTTTACGAAATGAATATGATAGAGATAAAAGATTTTAGTTTTTCTTATCCGGGAGCGGCAAAGCCGTCTTTGGATCACATTCAGTTGTCTTTAAAATCGGGATCGCTGAATGTGTTATGTGGGAAAAGCGGATGCGGAAAGAGTACATTACTTCGTCAGCTGAAAACGGTGCTGGCACCTCATGGTGAAAAGTCCGGAGAGATTTTATATTGTGGAAAGACGTTGGAACTCGTTGACCAGCGGACGCAGAGCAGTGAGATTGGTTTTGTCCTGCAGAATCCGGAAAATCAGATTGTGACAGATAAAGTGTGGCATGAGCTGGCATTTGGTTTGGAAAGTCTGGGCTATGACCAGGCGGTGATTCGGCTGCGTGTAGCGGAAATGGCGAGTTATTTTGGGATTCATCAGTGGTTTTACCGCAATGTTACAGAGCTTTCCGGCGGACAGAAGCAGTTGTTGAATTTGGCGGCAATTATGGCGATGCATCCACGGCTGTTGATTTTGGATGAGCCGACTTCGCAGCTGGATCCGATCGCAGCATCGGATTTTTTGGAAACGGTTAAGAAAATCAATCGGGATATTGGAACGACCGTCATTTTGACGGAACATCGTTTGCAGGATGTGATTCCATGGGCGAATCATGTGATCGTGATGGATCAGGGACAGATTGTTGCGGAAGGAAAGCCGCGTGAGATTGGAGAACAGCTGAAAGCGAAAAATCATGGAATGTTTTTATCCATGCCCGTTCCTATGCAGATTTATGCAGGTGTAGAAAGCAACGCGCCGTGTCCGCTGACTGTCAGTGAAGGACGCGAATGGATCAGTGATCTGCTGGGGATTGAAGAAGGCGAGGAAGTGAACTGGACACAGGAAAGTGGTCAAGCAGCGGACGGTGGTCAGATTATAGAAGATAATCAGATTATAGAAGATAGTCAGATTATGGAAGATAGTCAGATTATGGAAGCTGGTCAGACTGCGGGAGACAGTCAAGCTTTGAAAACTGGTCATGTTCAAGCAGCGGACGGTGGTCGAATTATGGAAGATGGTCAGATTGCGGCAGCTGATCGGATTATGAAAGTTGGTCAGACTGCGGCAGCTGCTTCGGGCAAGAATCGGAAAGCGGCTGCGGATGGTGAACCCTTGGCGATTGAGGCGAGAGATGTTTGGTTTCGCTACGAGAAATATGGAAAAGATGTGGTGCGGGACTTTTCACTGAAAGTACAGCAGGGCGAATTTTATGCTTTGGTGGGTGGTAATGGAACGGGGAAAAGTACGGCTTTATCCCTTCTTAGCCGTGTGCGGAGACCTTATCGCGGTAAAATTTTGCTGAATGGAAAGGATATTCGCAAGTATTTGGATCTGGAATTGTATCGTGGATATTTGGGTGTACTGCCGCAGAATCCGCAAAGTATGTTTATTAAGAAAACAGTTCGCGAGGATCTGTACTCGATCATTGGCGGAAAGAAAGAAGGAAAATCGCAGGAATATGGTATTTCCATGAAAAAAGCGGATGCGATTGAGGGGATTGTAAGTTTGACCAATCTTTCGGGACTTTTGGATCGACATCCGTATGATCTGAGCGGAGGGGAGCAGCAGCGTTTGGCGTTGGCGAAGGTTCTGCTGCTGAGACCGAGGCTGCTTCTTCTAGATGAACCGACAAAAGGTCTTGACGCGGAATATAAGGAAGAATTAGGCGATATTTTGAAGAAATTGCAGGAAAATGGGATTACGATTTTTATGATTTCCCATGATGTGGAATTTGTAGCGGAATATGCCGACCGCGTGGGCTTGTTTTTTGAAGGAAGTGTTGTAACCAGCCGAAAAGCGCGGGAATTTTTTGCAGGAAATAACTTTTATACAACGGCAGCAAATCGAATGGCAAGACACTGCTTTCCGGATGCTGTAACAGCGAAGGAGGTGATCGCGTGCTTAAGGGAGAAGCTTTAGATGAATTTGTTCGAGCATTTTGGAATGAGGAAGACAGCAATCTGGAGCTTTATCGGAAAAAAGATGATTCGTATGCGGCTGGGAAGCGAAAAAAAAGTGATTTAAGTCTGAATGAACAGCAGAAAAACTATGATTCGGATTTGAATGTTGATTTGGATGACGATGAAGATGAGGTCGAAGAATATCGGCTGTTGGATGATGGCGTGATTATTCAGCCTTTGCGGAAGGGAAAAGTGGATAAACGAACCTGGATCGCACTTGCGATTATGTTGGTAACCGTTCCGATTATGCTGTATCTGTCGGTGCGGATTTTCCATGGAAAAAAATATCTGCTGTTTAGTCTTTTGGTTGTATTTTTCGCAATGGTTCCCTTTTTCCTGGTATTTGAAGGGCGCAAGCCGCAGGCGAGGGAAATTATGGTGATTGCGGTTTTGGCTGCGATTGGTGTAGCCGGCAGAGCAGCATTTTTCATGGTACCCAGTTTTAAACCGATTGCTGCAATTGTCATTATCACAGGTGTTTCCTTCGGTGGGGAAGCAGGATTTTTAGTAGGCTGTATGATTATGATGGTTTCCAATATGTTTATGGGGCAGGGACCGTGGACACCCTGGCAAATGTTTGCCTACGGTGTGATTGGTTTTGTCGCTGGGATTTTGTATCAGAAAGGGATTTTGAAAGCCAAAAAACTGCATCTATGCCTGTATGGATTTTTAAGCGTTTTCTTTATCTGGGGCGGCATTATGAATCCAGCAAGTATTTTGATGTCCTACGGTTATATTACAAAGGAAACGTTGATCGCCTTTTACATATCCGGCGCACCCGTAGACTTTGTACAAGCATCCTCCACAGTTATTTTCCTTTGGATAATGAGTCGGCCGATGCTGGAAAAATTAGAACGCATTAAACGAAAATACGGACTGATCCAGAAGGATTGTTAAGAGAACGTGGAAGCTGAAAGAAAGGGAAGGAGCAGGCTGATTTAGAAGTGGAATCTGGAAGAAACGGGAGAAACAGGCTGATTTGGAAGTGGAATCTGAAAGAAACGGAAAATAGCCTGCTTGGAGTGAAAGGAAAGGATGGTAATATGCGACGAGTAGCGAAACAAATGATGCAGCGAATAGCGCAGAAGATGACGAAGTCCATCGTAAAGCAAATGGGGATGGCGTGTTTGATGCTGCTTTTTGCGGCAGTAAGTGTGATGTGTTTTAAAATGCCTGTAATGGCAGCGGAGGAAGAAACCAAGACGATCACGATGACGCTGGAACGTTTTTCCGTGGGCGGTGATTTTATTGTGGAACCGACCGTTGTAGAATTTAAACAGGGAGAGTCGTATGCAGAAGTGCTTGCGCGTGTTTTAAAGGAAAAGGGAATTTCGTACAGCGCGGTGGAAAATTCTACCTATGGATTTTATTTGCAGGGAATTGACGGTGTAGACTGTGGTTCCGAAAAAATTCCGGCCTGTGTGCGGGAAATTTTGGATGACATGGGAATAAAAATCGGCGGAAATGATAAACCGGGATTGTATGAATTTTCCTATACATCCGGTTCGGGCTGGATGTTTTACATCGATAATGCATATGTGCCGCTTAGTATGGGATACAGCTTTCCTAAAGACGGTGAAGTTGTACGGTTTATGTTTACGTTATGCTACGGTGCTGATTTGACAGGAACTCTGGATAAAAGCATGACCGCGGACGGAAAAGACAAGGTTTATTATAATACGACCGATAAAACGAAGCTGATTCAGTACATGGGTCAAATTAACCGCGAACGGGTGCGCTGGGAAATGGTGGATGGTTTTGCGGAAGCGTATCAGAATGCACTGGATGTGATGGCAAATATTAAAGCGGCTCGTTATGAGGTGAATGAGGCGTTGAATTGGCTGAAGGATCTTGAAAAACAGTTACCGCCTCTCCCAGAAGAATTGCTTTTAAATAAGGAAGCGTTAGAGTTGACCGAAGGGGAAAGTGCTCTCCTTTCTTATGAATTTTCACCGGTAGAAACTGTAGATGAAATCACTTGGTCGTCAGATAACATCACAGTAGCTTCTGTGAAAAATGGTGTTGTTACCGCGGTTGGAGAAGGAACCGCTCATATTTATGCCAAAACTCCAAATGGTTTGGAGGCAATGTGTACCGTTACAGTCAAAGAAATCGAAGCGAAAAAAACATTTCAATCAGGAGCCCCCGCTGTCACAGTAAAAGCACTGTCTGGAACCAGCGTGCAGGTGAACTGGAAAGCATACGAAAATGCCGAGAGTTATTTTGTGTATCGTAAAACAGCTGCAAGCAGCAAATGGACTTCGCTTGCAGAAGTGAAAGATGCTCTGACTTACACGGATAAAAGCGCAAAAGCAGGGACAACTTATTATTATACAGTAAAAGCGCAAACCAATCAGTGGGGAAGCACCGTATCCAGCAAGTATGTCACCAATGTGAAAATTGATACAGCTCAAAAAGTTTTCCAAACAGGCAAACCCGCTTTAACAGGAAAAGCATTATCCTATAACAGCATTAAACTTAGCTGGAACACGTATAAAAACGCTGAAAAATATATTTTATATCGGAAAACAGGAAGCGGAAGCTGGAAAAAACTGAAAACCGTAGCAGGAACCTCTTACACGGACAAAAACGTTCTGACTGGAAAGGTTTATTCCTATAAACTCACCGCGCAGAGCAGTAAATGGGGACAAACAACTTCCAGCAAAGACTCCTCAACCGTAAAAGTAAAAACAACTCTCGGAAAAGCGGTGATTCAAAAAACAACCGCTGGCAAAACGACCGCAACCATTACATGGAAAAAAGTCAGCGGCGCATCTGGTTATAAAATTTATCGCGCATCCAGTAAAAATGGCAGTTATAAGTGTATCAAAACAGTCAAAAATAATGTAACTTCTTATAAAAATACCAGTTTAAAAACTGGAAAAACATATTATTATAAAGTGCGAGCATATCAAACCGTAGAAAAAACAAATGTCTATGGTGCGTATTCTGCTGTGAAAAACGTAAAAGTGAAATAGCAGCTGGATGTATGCGACAGGAGAGAGGTACAATATTATAACGATGCAGCTGACATTTGGATAGTGGATATTGAGATAGCTGATATTGAGATAGCTGGAATTGAGATAGCTGACTTGAGATAGCTGGCATTGAAATAGTGGACATTGTACTATATAGCTGAAACATTGAATACTGTATTACACGGCTAATACACTGGAGATTACAGTGATTGATGAAGTGCTTGATGAATTGATGCAAAGCAGCCGAGGGGTACATAGTAAGTGATAGGTAATAAGTGAGAAAATATAAGTATGATGGTTGGGGGCGAAAGCCTCCAATCGCGTCGTTACTCACGTAAACTATGAGAAACACGCGCTGCGAGTTTCTCAAGTTATCGCGGCGCTCATCAAATGCTTGTGCAAGCACAGCATTTTCATCGCTGCTCGCGTAAATAAAAAAGCACCAGCATAAGCTGATGCTTTCGTGCACCTTCAGGGGCTCGAACCCTGGACACCCTGATTAAGAGTCAGGTGCTCTACCAACTGAGCTAAAGGTGCATTGCTTTGTTGTTTCTCTCACAACGATGAATAGTATACTACAGTGAGTGGGAAATGTCAAGCGGAAAAATAAAAACTTTTTCAAAAATTTTCTAGGGAATTTTCTAGACTGAAGTGAAAAGTTTATTTCCACTTTGTAAGAGTAACTTCCAGCTGTTTCTTATAATAAGTAAGATATTTAATCCCCAGTCATTAGCAGGCTGGGGACTCATTCATAAATGTGATAATAATCACTGTCTTAAGGGAGCATAGAGCGGTATTGTTCCCAACGATCTTCCGGTATCGATAAAGCTTTCAGAGCTTCTTCGAAGGTAAAATGAAGGTTTTTCATAAGGTTGAGGATCGAATTGAGATCAGATTCAATCTTCCCTTTTTCTTTTCCCTGTTCAATGCCTTGTTCAATGCCTTGTACGATACCTTGTTGTAGCCCTTGTTCAATGCCTTTTTCTACTAAAATATCACTAAGGTTACACATTTCATCGACCCCCTTTCGTTCCATAGAGATACCAAACTGTTTGCTGAGGATTTCCTTTTTTTCTTTTGCTTTGATCTTTTCCGATAAGAGAACAGAGAGCATTCTGTGGAGATCGGTTCCGGATTCCTCAGGGTTGTCGGTATCGTTACCCAGACAGATCATGATGGCGGTGAGCAGATCATAGCGATGATCGGTGGGATCTGTTCCGTACATGGGATCCTGCTGGATGTGGTATCTGGTCATGGTGTTGGCAGCGGCTTTTGTGGTGTCCATGCAGATCCAGATACTATATACTTTTTTAATGTCGTCATAATTTTCGCCGGTAAATTCGGTTTCTTTTTGTGCAGAGATCATTCTGGCACAATAAAAGATAGCTCTAGTCACCAGATCATATCCTACATGGTATTTCTTTTGTGCTTCTACATTGATGATCAACTTTACCTTATCCCCACCGGGAGTGATCGCGTAAAAGCGGATATCAAATGTAATATCGCCTTCATTTGGAACACTGTCCTCTGTGGGAAGCCCCGTGATCGCTTCCATAGAACGGTTGGTGATCGTTTGAGTGGAAGGAGCAGTGTTGATCGCGTCGACAGAACGGTTGTTGATCGCTTCTGTAGAATGGTTTGTGATTACCTTGGTAGGAAAATCCGTAACTGCTTTTGCCGTTTCTGCTGGAAGATTTGTCTTTCCAGGATAAACAGGTACAATACCAACTTCGGGTTCCCCTTCGATACATGCTATTGTTTCTTCAAAAGAAGCGTCTTTAAATTCAAAAACACTTTCTTGAAGGATCTTTGCTAAGATCTGTTTATCACTTAGGATGGTTTTTACGTATCGGTCATATTTGGCTTTGTCTTCTGCAATATCAATCGAGTTTGCGATGTATTTCTGTTCATTCATCCATATTTTCTCCTTGCCTTGATTTTAACATACGCATTATGGTTTTTCAATTGCATACAAGGGTTCCTGTACGAAAATTTTTCTAAACTTTTCTGAAATTTTTGGAAAATTACTATAAAGAAATTGTGACGATTTATAGTTGATTTTAAAAGTATGTTGTGTTTTCTTGCTAGGGTGCATCTGCTAAATGAAATTAAAAAACAGTTTTATATAAATTTGGATCTTTGATAAAGATTGGTAAAGATTCCAGAGAAGTGGTTGAATAAAAAATGAATTGTGGATATAATCTAAATAGTTTGCTTACAAACGATTGTGCGAAAAGCCCACTCCTTTAGGACTCCTTTAGGGGGTGGGATGAATAACTTTAGAAAGGAGAACGTTGCTTCTCCCATCACATGAATGTAGTGGGTTTCCGCAACTGAAATTTATTATGAAAAGTCATGGGGATCAGAGATTTGATCGAGAATCAGGACAGGAACAGAACTGGAGCCGAGAGAAAGAGCATAGTCAAAGTCGAAAGCAGGAACAGATGTATCAAAATGATCGTGCTTATCAGGGACAGATAGAGGGTCGTGCAAATCAGACGAAAAAAGGGCGTTTTGGGAAGCCGATGTATTTTATTACGGATAGCAAATATTATACGATTAGTATCTATACTGTGATAACGGTGCTGATTTGCGCAGTGATTGTACGAGCTATTTTTATGTGGGAGTCAACGAGTACGGGGATACATGCGCTTCTGAATTGGGCATCGCCGTATTTGTTTGGTATTTTTTTAGCGTGTTTGCTTTATCCTATGGTATGTTTTTTTGAAAAATATGCAAAACGTATTTTGCCGGAGCCGTATTCGCACAGATTCGGTAGAGGGATTTCTATTTTGCTGACTTACTTGACATTTTTGGGTGTCATTATTTTGGTAATTGGTGTCATTCTTCCGCAGGTGTGGCAAAGTGTTTTAGATTTGGCAGTTGTGGTGCCGTATTGGTATCGAAAGTCGATCGGGATGCTGGAATATTGGAATGCAAGTACACCGGAACTGGATTTTGCTTTTATTACGAAAAAACTGGAAGAAATTGGGACTTCCTTTTTTACTGGTGCTAGTGTTCAGCAGCAGCTGCAGGATATTGTGACAACGGTCGTGTCGACTTCTGTGTCGGTTGTATCACTTTGTTTGAATTTAATCATTGCGTTGATTGTTTCGGTCTACCTTTTGATTGATTTGAAGCGTATTGGAAGGACTGCTAGAAAGGTGTTAAATGCTTTTGTTCCGGAAAGTACAACACAGAAGATTGCAGAGATTTCTAGTGAGAGTTATGCGATTTTTTCTAGTTTTGTTTCGGGTAAAATGATTGATTCGCTTATTATTGGTGTACTGTGTTTTATTGCTATGAATTTGCTGAAATTGCCGTATGCGCTGGTGATCAGTGTAGTAGTGGGAGTGACCAATATGATTCCGTATTTCGGACCTTTTATTGGAGCAGTTCCCGGAGCTTTTATTTTGCTGATGGTATCACCGATCAAGATGCTGATCTATTTGGTTTTGATCCTGATCTTACAGCAATTTGATGGTTTGTATCTGGGACCGAAGATTTTAGGAGATTCTACAGGACTTCGTCCTGCATGGATTATTTTTTCTGTTTCGGCAGGTGGTGCGATAGCAGGTGTTCTTGGAATGTTCATTGGTGTACCTGTAGTGGCGGTAATTGGACATTTGATCAATATCTGGATTGAATATCGTTTGAAGAAAAAACAAGCGATAGCAGAGGAAATAGAAGCGTCGACTGTAATGGGAAATATGGAGTCTGCGGATACGGTGAGTGAAAAAGTGATCGATTGAATTAAAAAATGAGTGAATCAAAAGGACATCTTTATAAGTGCGGATTGGACGCATTTTGTAAAAAAGATGTCCTTTTTGATTGTTGAAACAACTGTTTACAGATGTCTTTTTGATTATAGATTTTATAATGCAAAATCTAACCTAGAGTTTTTATAATACAAAATTTATCCTGGATTGAGATGTTTTATAATACAAAATTCATCTTAGATTATGATATTTTGAAATTGTGATGTTTCAAAACAATGTTGTGTCATCTTTTCTTACTTGAAGAGCAGGTGATAAAATAAAGTAGCGCAATGAATTTTTTTCATGCATGAACGGGATGCAGGTTTTTTAGGGAAAGATCGAGAATTGGTGCGGAGTGAGTCAGTGCACCACTGGAAATATAGTCAACCCCTAGATCTTTCAGTTCTCCAATGCGTTCACGCGTGACGTTGCCCGAAATTTCGATTTCTGCTCGTTTGTTAATAAGTGCAATGGCTTTTTTCATAACATCATAAGGCATGTTGTCTAACATAATGATATCGGCTCCGGCTTCCAGTGCTTCTTCGACCATTTCTAAAGTTTCTACTTCTACTTCGATTTTTCGTACAAAAGGTGCGTATTCTTTTGCCATGCGGATGGCTTCTTTGACACCTCCGGCAGCGCCGATGTGGTTGTCTTTTAATAAAACGCCATCGGTCAAATTGTAGCGGTGATTGTTGCCGCCGCCGATGCGAACGGCGTATTTTTCGAAAATACGGTTATTGGGTGTAGTTTTGCGCGTATCTAAAAGTTTGATGGAAGTACCTTTTAGCAACTCTGCGGTGGCATGTGTATAGGTTGCGATGCCGCTCATGCGCTGCAGATAATTGAGGGCAGTTCGTTCACCGGATAAAAGAATGCGAATATCACCGCGGATGGAAGCCATTTTTTCACCAACGTGCACGCTATCTCCGTCTTTTACAAAAAATGTGATATTTATTTTCTCGTCCAGCAGTTCAAAAACACGGGCAAATACTTGAAGTCCGCAGATGATGCCGTCTTCTTTGCAGATGAGATCGACTTCTCCAACTTTTGAGCAGGGCATTACGGCATTGGTTGTGACATCTTCACTGGTAATATCTTCTTTTAAAGCACTTAACAGATAAGGATCTACATTTAATTTTAAAGTAATTGGATCATACATAGTATTTATTGTCTTACCTCTCTAATACAAAAAAATTCACATAAAGTCTAGCTATAACATAAGTAGTCTTGTCATATAAAATCTGGCTATGACATAAGTAATCTTGTCATATAAAATCTGACCATGACATAAGTAATCTTGTCATATAAAATCTGGCTATGATATAAGTAATCTTGTCATATAAAATCTGATCATGACATAAGTAATCTTATCATATAAAGTCTGATCATGGACAAGTAATCTTATCCTCACAGCAAATTAGATTGAGATTGTGAAAAAATCTTAAATAATATGATAATATGTTCTGGGAATGAAAAGCTTCCATCATGCTATCTGCGGATTGTAAAAAATTCTTAAGAGGCATGGTGGATCGTTTCTTCATTTAATCGTTTGATCTCGTTGAGAATCAGTTCTTTATATTGTGTTTTTAATTGCTCTCCATTTTGATACGGTTTCAGAGAAATTTGTTCGGCAATGGCATCGTTGCGTGTGGTCTGGTCAAATTGCGATGCCATTTTCCAAGCGGCGCGTTTGGCAAATACCAGACTTTCCAGCAGGGAATTGCTTGCCAGGCGGTTTTTACCATGGACACCGTTGCAGGCATTTTCCCCGATTGCATAAAGACATTTCATAGAAGTATGACTGTCCATATCTACCTTGATACCGCCCATAAAATAGTGCTGCGCAGGGACTACGGGGATGCATTCGGAAAATACATCGTATCCCTGTTCCTGACAGTGTGCGATGATATTCGGAAAATGTGCCATTAATTCTTGTTTGGGAATTGGTTTCATGGAAAGCCAAACATACGGCATTTTATCTTTTTCCATCTGCTCATAAATTTTCTCTGTCAAAATATCTCGTGGAAGCAGTTCGTTTACAAAACGTTCCTTTTTGGCGTTGTAAAGAACCGCGCCTTCACCCCGCACGGATTCGGAAATCAGGAATCTGCGGTCTTTCTGGTTGGGGGAGTAGAGCGTGGTAGGATGAATTTGGACATAATTAAGATGTTCCAACTCGACTCCATGTTTCATGGCAACGGCTACACCATCTCCGGTTAGCTGGCGGTAATTGGTAGAATGTTCATAAAGCCCTCCGATTCCGCCGCACGCTAAAACCGTATAATTTGCAGTAATCGTAGTGACCTGTTCATCATCATTTCGTACCACAGCACCATAGCAGGTATTTTGTTCGCAGAGAATATCCAGCATCGAACAATATTCAAGGATTCGGATATTGGGACGTTTTCGTGCTTCTTTTAAAAGTGTACTGGTAATTTCTTTGCCAGTAATATCTTCGTGAAATAAAATTCGAAAATCTGAATGTCCGCCTTCTCGTGTAAAGCTGAGAGCACCATTTTCGTCTCGGTGAAAATCTGTCCCATAAGAAATCAGATCTTGGATTACATCCTGGGAAGAACGAATCATAATATCGACAGCCTCTGGATTATTTTCATAATGGCCGGCATGCATCGTGTCTTCATAAAAAGAATCATAATCATTATCATTTTTTAACATGCAAATGCCGCCTTGCGCCAGAAATGAGTCGCTGTGTTCGATGATTTCTTTTGTGATAATTAAAATCTCTCGTTCCTTTGGAAGCTGCAAGGCGCAGTAGAGTCCTGCACATCCGCTTCCGATGATCAGTATGTCCGTTTTCATAATTTAAATTTCTCCTGATTTTAAATTTTATAAGAGAATTGACACTCCTCGTGTTCGAAGCAAGAGGATACTGAAAAAGTGGTCTGTCAGAAAATAATAGATTATACTATACTAGCTATTGTCGTTGTTTTTTACTATAGGCAACAAAATATAGCAACATTCTGCGTTCAAAAGGACTTTTTCAGTGGCTTCATTCGAAGCAAGAGGGATGACAAGGTAGATCTGAAAGAAAGGAAGTTTTCCATTGCTTGAGGAATTTCCCATTGCTTGAGGAATTTCCCACTGTTTGAGGAATTTCCTACTGCTTGAGGGAAGCTGCCTTGTTTTAAGAAAGTTCCAGCATTTTCTGTAAGGGCAGAGCGGCTTCTTTCATCATAGCATCCTCTAACAAAAGTTCTTCCTGCGTATCCAGATTTTCCAGTACAGAAAGAACCTGTTCCAGAGATGCTAATTTCATATCCGGACATATTTGGCAAGGATTCAGGGTATAAAATTGTTTTTGCGGATTTTCTTGTTCCAGCTGATAGAGAACGCCGCATTCGGTCACGATGATAAATTCACGGTTGCTGCTTTCTCTGGCATATTGAATGATTCCAGCGGTACTGCCTGCGTAATCGGCTAATTCTAAAGCTTCTTTTCGGCACTCTGGATGCATCAGCACAAGCGCCTGCGGGTGTTCTTTTTTAGCCTGTAAAATAGCTTCGCGGCTGACCTGGTGGTGAATCGGGCAATATCCGTCATGGAAAATAAATTTCTTTTCCGGCAGTTTTTCTGCGATAGCATGTCCTAGGTTTTGATCGGGTACAAAATAAATTTCTTTTTGCTCTAATTTGGAAACGACTTTTTCTGCATTTGATGAGGTGACACATACATCACATGCAGCTTTGGTATCAGCAGTCGAATTTACATAGCAAACGACAGCCGCTTCCGGGTGTTCAGCGCGGACTTTTCGAACTTGTTTTGCATCGATCATACGCGCCATCTGACAGTCTGCGTTTCGGTCAACCAGATAAACATGTTTCTGCGGATTTAACAATTTAGCACTTTCGCCCATAAAAAAAACACCGGCAAACAGGATATTTTGCTGCTGTACCTGTGCAGCTTTCTTTGCCAGCGCATAAGAGTCTCCTGTAAAATCAGCGATTGCCTGTACATCTCCCGGCACATAATAATGCGCCAGAATCACAACGTCTTTTTGTTTCTTCAGTTCTTGAATTCGATCCTTTATCTCCATCATAATCCTTATTCTCATCCTCTTTCTCTTTCTGCGGAAATATTCTAAAACGCTGTTCAATTATAGCACAGGAAAAAATAACTGACAAGACATATGTATTGATAAAAAGATACTTCTGTAAATGCATGCAAAGTGATAAAAAGTATTAGTCTCTGAAAGGCAAAAAAACATCACGCATTTTTCTAGCAGCGGCCGGTTATTTTTTTTAATGCACGATCAGCACAGCAGAGTCGTTTGTTAAAACAGCGGATGCGATAGCAAAAACGTGGGTTGCAGGCGGCGAAATGACAGAGGTACCAGTGAAAGCAGGAAGGGCGACGCGGGGGTTTTGCGCATTTTTTACAGGATTTTGGAGAAGACTGAAAGAATGGTTCGCGTGACTTCATAATAAATTTCAGTTGCGGAACTCCACTGCATTTATGTGATGGGAGGAGCAACGTTCTCCTTTCTAAGATAAAACAAATAGGTTATACTTCTATTAGGGTTAAATTCTACAGAGAGAACCGTTGGCTGTAACTCTTAGCAAAGGTACTCTGCACTTTGAAAACTGTATATATGTATTTGGATACTCTTACATTAGAATATGCAATCCGAGGAAAGTGATTCCTGTAAAATTGAAATTGGAAAATTTTTTAGGATAGAAAACGAGAATCCACGCTTATTCAATTGCCGATGTAGTTCACCTAACAATAGTGGGAATTAAGAACATGGAATCTTCTATTACAGAATAGAAGCGTTTGAGTGGAAACGGAATGATTGGATTTTGGGAAAAGTATATGAATACTGAAAAAGATTGTAACAACTTAGAAATGAATCAATTAAAAAAAACACTGAGGTCAAATACCTGGTAAAGTACTTTTTTTGACGGCCTCAGTGTTCCATTGATGCAAACAGTAAGTTGAATTATTTTTCTAAAACCGGTTCCAAAATCATTTTATGGATTGGCGTTCCAATAGAAGAAAAGCGTTCTTCGTATTCGGTCATGATATTACCCTCGTTCATCGGATCGTGGTGCAGGTCATGAGTAAATGCAATCAGATTCCAGTCAGGGGCATTTTCAGCTGTTTCCAGAGAAAATTGGAACAGATCTGCGTTGTCTGTTTTAAATTCCAAACTGCCGGCGGGGTGAAGAATCTGCTTGTAACGTGCTAAAAATTGAGAAGACGTTAAACGGCGTTTTGCGTGTCGGTCTTTAGGCCAGGGATCGGAAAAATTCAGATAAATCCGTGTGGCTTCTCCGGGAGCAAAGATTTTAACGAGATCTTCGGCATCCATTCGAATGAAATAAAGATTTGGCAGCTGGAGTTCTTCTTGTTTTTCCAGGGCACGGAGTAAAACACTGGAATATTTTTCAATTCCAATATAATTGATCTGAGGATTTCGTAAGGCAAGTTCGGTAATAAAACGTCCTTTTCCCATACCGATTTCAATATGGATCGGATTTTGATTGCCAAATTGCTGATGCCAGAGTCCTTTTTTATCTTCGGGAGTTTCGCCGCAGTACATGCTGGCTGCGATTGCCTCACGGGCACCGGGAATATTTCGTAAACGCATTTTGTTAAACTGGATTTAAAAATCCATCCTTTCTTAATATTTTACTTGTATTTTAATGTTATCTTAAGAGATTGCCTAAATGCTATTTTAAGATGTTGAGAGCAGAAGCTTTCCATTAAGATAGGTCTGCTTTGATTATACCAGAAAATTTAGAAAATTTTTATTCTTTTTTTACGGAAGTTTGATAGAGCGGGCGGTGTGTGCTCTTGTCAATACAGGGGAATTTGTAGTAAGATGTATTTGCAAAATGCAAAGGTGCAGATTTTACGTGATCCAATGTGTCGTAAAACCCCTTGCTTCAGCTATGGGGATATAAGACACGTTCATAGATTTGCAAAATAGGAAGCCCATAGACTTTGGATTTTCAGGTAATGAGAGGAAATTTTCACGGATAATGAAAGGAAATTTTCACGGACAATGAGAGGAAAGTTTCGCGGCTCAAATGGCCGATGGAGTTCACAGGATGGGTAGTTTATTCAGTAAGGAGAAGATGGTTTGTTGAAGGAAAAAAGCTATAACCGGCTGTTTGCGCATGCCGGATTTTTTATAAAAAATAAGATGGATGCGATATCGGATAAGATGGATGTGGTACAAGATAAGATGGGTGCGTTACCGGATAAGATGGATGTGATTCAGAATAGGCAGAATGTGCAGAAGATACTAAGGAATCTGAGTGCTATGAGTCATCTAAGAAGGATGAGTAAACGGAGAGATATGAGTAATCTGCTTAATCCGATGAAACGGGTGCTGCTGTTTGTTTGTGTGATCGGCTTGCTGGGAGGATCGGTTCTGTTTTCTGGCTTGCCGGTTCAGGCGGCTCCTGAGAAGGTGCAGATTGGCAAAACGACATCGGCATCTTCCTATATTAAAGCAGATGATTGGCCGTCAGGTCCTTCGGTTGGTGCGTACGCAGCAGTTTTAATGGATGCAGAGACAGGAATTGTTTTATATGCGAAAAATCCAGATACGCAGATGTATCCGGCTAGTATTACGAAGATTATGACAGCGCTGCTGACCTTGGAACGGAGTCAGATGACGGATACTCTTGTTTGTGAAGGAGAGGCTTTAGATGCCCTTCCGCCCAATTATGTGACGCTTCCGATTTCAAGCGGAGAGAAGATGAGTATCGAGGATTGTATGGGCGGCCTTTTGCTGTATTCTGCAAATGATGCGGCGAATGCTTTGGCTGTGCATGAATCGGGCAGTATTGCTGCTTTTGCAGAATTGATGAATGAACGTGCAAAAGAGGCGGGAGCGAAGAATACGCATTTTAATAATCCAAGCGGTCTTCACGAGGAAAATCATTATACCACTGCGTATGATATGTGCCGGATTATGAGGGAGTGCGTTCAATTTGACGATTTTAAGCGTTTGGCTGGTTCCAGAGTTTATACGCTTGCGCCCAATAACAAGCGGGCAGAAAACTTGACTATTTATGCAAAAGACAAAATGCTGTTTCCGACTTCTGGATATTACTATGAGAATATTGTTTGCGGAAAGACCGGCTATACGAATGAGGCAAGTAATACACTGGTTTCCTATGCAGAAAAAGATGGCATGAAGCTGTTGTGCTGCGTTATGAAGTGTACGGAAAAAGGAGGCATTTATAAAGATACTGCAGCATTATTTGATTTTGGATTTGACAATTTCCATATGGTAGATGCTTCCCGTTCAGATGAGCGTTTCACGTTGAAGGATGCGGGTATTTTTGCATATGAAGATATTCCAGCGGCTTCCGCTTTTAATATTGAAATTACGGGAAAAAGCTTGGTTGTACTGCCCTCTGGTGTAAGTTTAAATAAAGTTGATACAGAAATTCGTTATCTGACAGATGCAGAGGATGGCTGTTTCGCGGAAATTGATTATCTCTATCAGGGGATGATCGTTGGAACTGCTCGATTGAAGATGAACCGTGCAGTTTCGAATGAAGGAGAAAATTTTGATTTTACGTCTCATCAGGAAACCGAAACCGCAGCGGGAGCGGCAAATTCCAATGACCAGAATGTATGGAGTAATATCTGGAATCGTACGAAGACGATCGATGTTCGAATTGTGATTGGAATTGCTGTGGCAGTGGTGCTGATCGCAGTGGTGGTGCTGATCGTTGTAATCCGTCGGAAAGATGACCGGATCGATTTTAAGAAAAATAAGCGTCGCAGACGTAGATGGTAAACTGAAAGGACTCTTGGTGGAAGCAGATTGGAGAAGGAACATCAAACTATAATCCAGAATATTCGCTCTCCTCTATTTGAGGGGATTCGTCCGGAAGAACGAGAAAAGATGCTTGCCTGTATTGGGTATCGAATCAGCACCTTTCCAAAAGGCAGTATTCTTGTTTTTGAAGAAGACAATATGAAGCAGGTCGGTATTTTGCTTTCCGGTGTCGTGGATATGGTAAAAGAAGATCTTTGGGGGAATAAGACCATGCTGCTTCGTATGCAGAAGGAAGAACTGTTTGGGGAAACATTTGCCTGCGGTGAGGATTCTATGTCTGTGGTGACATTTATTGTTTCCGAAGATGCAAAAATTTTGTGGATTCCTTTTGAACGAGTGATACGCAATTGCACTATGTCTTGTGTCTTTCATCATCGATTGATTGAAAATATGGTGCATATTATTGCGAACAAGAATCGAGATTTGATGCGGAAAGTAGAAATCGTTTCAAAGCGTTCGATACGGGAAAAAATTCTGGCATATTTATCGATACAGCAGCAGATACAAAATTCGCGTTATTTCGAAATTCCTCTTGGCAGAGTAGAATGGGCAGAATATCTTTGCGTGGATCGCAGCGCATTAACACGGGAACTTGTCAAAATGAAAAAAGAGGGACTGATTGATTATGATAAAAATTGGTTTCGGATTTTATGAAAATGACCTCACTGTATAAGCAGTGAGGTTTTTTGCTGATGTGCAGAAAATGGAAAACTAAAATGTGACTTTTGCAACATCATTTTGTTTCTGGATTCGATATGATAACGGTACAAGATGACGATAGGAGGAACGAAGATGTTTTGTTTTCAATGTGAACAAACTGCTGGTGGAAATGCTTGCACAGGCAAAAGAGGGATTTGTGGTAAAATGGCAGATACGGCAAATCTTCAGGATAAGTTAACAGGCGCATTAATCGGTTTAGCACGTACAGCAAAGGGCAGAGAACATGCAGTTAGTGATTCTACAGATGCAGTAATTCTGGAAGGGTTATTTGCAACGTTAACAAATGTTAATTTTGACAATGATGCACTTTGCCGTATGATTGAACGAGCAGCAGCGGAGAAGGAAAAGTTAATCAAGAGTACGGAGCCTGCTAGATTTGTTTGTGGAGCAGCAGAGGATGATAGGAATCGACTTTGGACAGCAGATGATTATGATATGAACCAGCTTTGGACAGCAGAGGAAGATATCCGTTCTCTGAAGTCTTTGATTTTATTTGGTATTCGTGGTGTTGCTGCTTATGCGTATCATGCATCTGTTTTGGGTTATAAAAATCGGGATGTTTGTCAATTTTTCTATCAAGCATTATCAGCAATTGGCATGGATGACTGGGGAATGGAAGAATTGCTGCCGCTTGTATTAGAGACAGGGGAAGTCAATCTCAAGTGTATGGAACTGTTAGATCAGGCAAATACCGAAACATTTGGTCATCCGATTCCCACGCAGGTAAGCCTAACTGTGGAAAAAGGACCGTTTATCGTTGTGACGGGACATGATCTGTATGATTTAAAACTTTTGTTGGAACAGACGGAAGGAAAGGGAATTCAGATTTATACACATGGGGAAATGCTGTCTGCCCATGCATATCCAGAGTTGAAAAAATATCCTCATTTAAAGGGAAATTTTGGTACTGCATGGCAAAATCAGCAGGAAGAATTTGCAAAACTTGCAGCACCCATTTTATTTACGACCAATTGTTTGATGCCTCCAACCGAAAAATATGCGGATCGCGTATTTACAACTGAGATTACAGGTTATCCTGGTATACAGCATATTGGTTTGGAGCGAGATTTTACACCGCTGATTGAAAAAGCATTGGAATTAGGGGGATTTCAGCAGGATATGACCTTCTCCGGTATGAACGGTGGAGAAACGGTGCTGACTGGATTTGCCAGAAATAGTGTTATGTCTGTTGCGGAAAGGGTAATTGAAGCTGTGAAAGCAGGTGATATCCAGCACTTTTTCCTTGTTGCAGGCTGTGATGGTAAAAGAAATGAGAGAAATTATTATACAGAATTTGTGAAACAGACACCTGTGGATACGGTAGTATTAACGTTAGCATGTGGAAAATATCGCTTCCACGATTTGGATTTAGGAACAATCGGGGGTCTTCCCCGCCTTATGGATATTGGGCAGTGTAATGATGCCTATTCCGCTATTCAGATTGCACTGGCTCTGGCAGATGCTTTTGGCTGCGGTGTAAATGAATTACCTTTGAGTATGGTATTGAGCTGGTATGAGCAGAAAGCGGTGTCGATCCTTTTGACTCTGCTGCATCTGGGAATCAAGGATATTCGCTTAGGCCCCACACTTCCTGCATTTTTGTCACCAAATGTACTGAATTTCTTGGTGGAAAAATTCCATATTATGCCGATTACCACTCCAGAAAATGATCTGGATGCTATTTTAAACCAGAAATTGGTTTGAACGGATGTCCTTTTGAATCGGGAATTGGTTTGAACGGATGTCATTTTGAACCGGGAATGAATTTGAGATATTTGCACAATTGATCTCCTGTTAATTGAGGATGTTGTTGTCTGGTAAAGTCCGGTGTCAACATGGATTTTTGTATCGGATTTTCCTCAACTATGAAAAACACGCGCTGCGAGTTTCTCAAGTTATCGCGGTGCTCCTCAAATGCTTGTGCAAGCACAGCATTTTCATCGCTACTTGTGTAAATTAAAAAGGCACTTGATTTGATTCAAGTGCCTTTTTTTGAGGGATTTTTAAAAGCGTTTTCACTTACATTCGCCAAAGCTTATCCTAAAAGCGTTTTCACTTACATTCGCCAAAGCTTATCCTAAAAGCGTTTTCGCTTGCGTTTGTCTGCGGCTGTCGGGGAAATCGTCAGATTTACGGCTCCTTCTGCCGGGGTATAGGCAGCTCCGGCGATACGACCGCGACGAATCCGACGCTTTACACGAAGCTGTTCCTGCTTTTCGCGAAGGGCTTCTGCTGTCTTAGGAGAAATCATCTTTGTTGTACGAATCGCAAAATAATGACTGTCGTCGGTTTTTTTGATCCGGATTTTTCCCTGCATATATCCATGTTCAGGACAAATAGAAAGAGAATAATAAATATTATTATTCGAAGTAAACCAGCGTATTTTCTTACGGAGTGAACGGCCGCATATATGACAGGGTGTTACAGTGACCATGCGGTCGGTCATCACATCTTCCTTATTAGGCTGTACCTGTGACACAAACTTGGAATATTGCGGAAAATGAAGGAAGATTTCTTCTTCCCGTTTGCTGGGTGGATTATGATAATCAACGGAGCAGTAGATCGCAGTCTGTTCCGGGTTCATGCTGGACATGATTTCTGCGGTATAATACGCATCGTCAATTGCACAGTGAAAAGGTCGATCTTGTTCTAAATTCAGAAAATCAGCTGCATATTTGAGTGATTTTCGTGTTTTCCCATCTTCGTAAAACATGCTGAATAGTTTTTGTACATCATAGTAAAACAGCGGTTTTGCAAGTTTGGGCTGCATTTTGTAAAAATCCATATTATTCTGAAGGTAATCCAGATCCATAGGCCCCCATGTGGCAAAGGTATAATCGCTGCCGCACCATTTCAGAAAATCTTTGATAACGACCGGAAACTTTCTGGCTTTTTGAAAATCCTTCAGATTAACCTTTAAAAGCTGTTTGGTACGATAATGCAGCTGTCGATAAACTTGCGGTCGGATACGTTCACTGAAGGTATCCATAATCTGAAAAGATTGACTGAGGCGAACAGCACCGATTTCAAGGATTTCGAAAGGAAGGTCTGGATTTGCACGTTCTTTGCCGCCGGGGCATTGGTTCCATTCCAGATCCAAAACGATGTAATCCATAGTTGTATCCTCCCTGGATAAAAAATGATAGATTTTGTGCATTTAGTCTAACACAAATGCAAGGGATTGTCCAGCAAGGCAGTACACGATCTGGTGTGCTAAAATGAGAAATAATAATTCAGGCTAATGCTTTTAAATTACATTATCAGAGCGAATAAAATATAATAAGATATCACATTTTTCCGTTTCATCACTCTTTGTGGTAAGAGGGACAGTACCGAGTATAATCTTATCCTCTTTCTTATATTCAGACCCCTTTCATTGAAAAAAGCTATAAGCTTATTTGCAAGATTACCGTAAATTGTAAAGTTTCAAAATTCTTGAAGACAAGTGTGGAAAAAGTTTTGAGATAAGCAAAAAAATTGTAAAGTAGTGTAAAATATCCTCAAATAATTTTTACTATCGAATCTTCTTTTAACTGTTTCACTAATTTTTCTTTTCGAATATCTAATTTTATTGAAATACCAAATAATATTATAAAAAAAGAGAGCAAAACTACAACTAATAATACTATTAATCCATTCCAAATTATATTAATCCCTATTCCGCACAAACATGCAATCAAAAAAGCAGTAAAAATATGATATATTTTTGCAATCCAAAGTAAACGTATATTTTAATTTTGTCCCCAATTCATCTGTCATATACGGATAATGGTATTTATAGGTAATGGGTTCAAAATATCCTCTATGGTATATTAGATTATATTTTTTATCATCATTTGCACAATACACATATTCTTCTAATATCGGAGGATTAATTAAATTAACAATTGATCGTGGATTAAAAAATATTATATCAAGTATGTATAGCAAAAATGTCGCTGCAATAATTTTAACCCAGTCTTTAAATTTGAAATGTACTTTCCATTCTTCTTCAGGCATTATATAATCTGAATTGTTAATAAGATAAATCTTATCTTTTGATGGAAGTGGATTTATCCTTACACAGCAATTATCTTTATTAACAATACTTGATTGATCCTTATACTTAATTATAAATTCATCATCTTCTAAATTTTTGACGCATATTTCCATTTATATATACCCCGTCTTTCTGCGAAAGACACCAATGCGTCATGAAACAGTTGCACTGACTTTCGCTTTCTATTTTAGTTTCCTTAACGATGGCTTATTTGTGATGCTCAAATGTATTCTCTAGTCACACTTCATTGCTTAGATTTTTCATTCAAAAGGTCACAAGATGATGTAGCTTTAAATACGAATTACTATCTTTCGATTCAGTTTACTATCGCTAAAATAATCCCACATTCCAGCAATAAAACCACCAAATGATAAACACATATCAATATTCGGTAGCATTATTGATATTACCTTATTCACACCTCCAGAAAATAAATTTCCACATAGTTGTCGAATAGTTATTTTTTTAATTTTATTAGCTAGCGTTTTTCCAATCACAGGAACTTTAGCAACTAAAATCGCAAAATTTAAGACAATTTTTTTACCATTCACTAACATTTCCTGTAGAATAATTGGTAACTGTTTTCGTATAATACCAACAAGATAACTCCCACTTACTTTAGCAGCCATTTTAATCGGAGCAAATGCAACTCGTAAAATCGGAATAACCATAACTATACCGTCAAGAATTCCTGCTATTATCGATCTATTTATAGTATAACTACGTTTATGTCCATCTAAATCCGACCCGTTTACAGGTGTGTTTTCACAATACGTAAACAAATTACATCCTAATGCTTCTTCCCCCAGATAATGTACATCATCTGCATTCAGAAACCTTCCTGTTTCCGCATCATAGTATCTGCTCTGCAAATAGTACCATTCTGTATCTTCATCATAATAGTATCCACGATACCGGAATGGATTGATCTCGCCCAGACCATTACCGGAGGAATCTTCCAGGTCGATCAGATTTCCCCATGCATCATATCCATATGTAACAACCAGATCACCTGCTGCATTATAGATACCGATGATATCTCCCTGCAGGTTTTTCTGGTAGTAATAATCTGCATCGTTATACGTGAATCCGGCCAATGTACCATCTCCACCATATGCATACCATATCGTGTAAACCGTATCATCCGAACCGCTTACCTGTTCCGCAAGGATATCGCTGCCATCCAGATAGTATTTCTTTGTGACCGTATTCCCATCTGCATCTGCGATTGTTTTTGTGGTACGGATACCGTCTGCATCATAGGTATAAGAGATCGTCTGTTCTGCATCCTGATACTGTTTCAGCTGTCTTCCACCTTCCCAGGTCAAGGTACTTCCTTTTCGATACGTCAGTGGATTGCCGCTGGCATCATAGGAGATGTCGGTTCCGTCATAGGAGGTTAACAGGTCTCTCCAAGCACTGTTCTCATAGCTCCAGCTGTGACTTTCTGACGCATCTCCTGAAACTTCCCCTTCCGTGTAAGCGTATGTCTGACTTCCTGTTATATTGCCATTCGTATCATAAGTATAAACGGTGGTTGTACCTGCTTCCCGGTTGTTTTCCCGGATCAGCTGGCTCATGCCATCATATACATAAGTTACCAGAACATCCGCTGTGTCATCAGAAGAGGATCGTTCACTGATCTGTGTGATATTTCCGTTGGGATCATAGGCATAGACCAGCTGGCTTCCGTTCTTATATTGCATCACTCCCTGTTCTTCGCTTTCTGTGACAGACCATGCGATCGAGTCCCCTATCGTGGTGCTGGAATTACCGTTTTCCAGATCACTCTGCACAGTTAAAGTCTTTCCGGTAAACAATTCCGTAACAGCACTTTCCGCAGCATCATTTTCCGAAGACTGATAGTTGTAATGCACGGATCTTTCCACTTCATCCAGTTTCCATGTGGTATCCGTGGTATAAGAGGTCTCCCCGGTTGTGGAATTGCTGCTGTCTGTGGTACTGCTCTCCATGGAAAATCCGTTATCACCTGTGATACCGACCAGATTCTGTTTCCCGTCATAAGAATAAGTATAGGTTACTCCACTGTCCGAGTCAATATATCTTGTAACATTTCCATAGTCATTGTAGGTATAGCTGCTGCTGTCGGTTGTTTCTCCATCGACCTTTACATATACCAGCATATGTTCCGTTTTGGTCTCTGTTGTGGTATTACCATCCTCGTCTTCTCTTATAGTCATAATATCCATATCCTCATACTGGTAACGGATATGGCTTCCATTTGCATAGTTGATACGGGTCAGATAAGAATCGGATCTGTAACTGGCTCCGGTTTCTTCATCTTCTTCATAATCATAACCGTACACATACTGGATCAAACGAGTACCATTCACACTCAGTGTCAGGATATTATCCAGACTGTCATAGGTATAATCATATGCCAGCCCATTATACGTCATACGGGTCTTCTGTCCGTTGGAATTATAGGTATAGGTGTTCAGGTAGTATTTTCCATCTGCTTTCGTCAGTTCCATTTATTCTTACTTTTGTTCATAAATGCTTTCTCCTAAATACGATACACTTTACATTAGTTCCTTGTATAAAAATCCATGCAGTAAAAATATTTGTATACATAATCCCAGGAAAATATTTCCACATGAAATCTTTATTGACTACACAATTCGCAAATCGTACCTTAAGAAGTGAGAATTTTTACTAATATTTCCTATATTTTCACACTAACATTTTTGTATGTTTTGTCAATATAATACTTTTCTATATGATATATTTTATCTATTACCGCCTACCTAATTTCCAATTTTTTTCAATTACATTACATTCTAATGCATTTCTTTTGTTTTTATACAAGCAGGCAGATACTGCTTTGAATTAGAATGAAATTTGCAAATCCACTTGCGGCTTGTATTGTTTTTCGGATTCAAGTATAATAAAATATCAGAATTAAGAGGTTAAAAACTACGTGAATTTGCTCACATGTGGTGGAAAAATTTTCTGGTACGATTTCTGTTTGCTTTGCAGGTCTGAGATTGAAACACATAAGAAAGGATGGTGTGCATGGAGAAAAAGACGAATACCGTGATTATTACGTTGATTCTTGTATTGGGTATGTTTATCAGTACGTATGGGCAGTATCAATTGGCTGCGATTCCGGGCTCAATTTATCAAATTTATGGATTGAATGATGCGCAGTTTTCTGGCTTGATGACGGCATCTATGATTCCCAGTATTTTTTTAGGGATTCTTTTGGGAGCTGGTGCGGATCGTTTTGGCTTGAAGCGCGTGATTTCTGTTAGTTTGGTCTTAGCGGCAGGAGGATTTGTTCTGCGTTGTTTTGCATCGGATTATAAGATGATGTTTTTGGCGATGACATTAACGGGCTTTGCGTCGGCTGCTTTTAGTGCCAATCTTTCGAAAATTGTGGTCTGTGTATATCCGCCGGAAAAAATGGGAAAGATGGTAGGGATTTTGATGAGCGGAATGACGGGCTCGATGTTAGTTGCATATGCAACAACTGCATGGATTCCTTCCGTAAATATGGCATTTTGGATTGCGGCAGGCATTTGTATTGTGACACTGCTGCTTTGGGTTTGCCTGACGAAACCTTCTGATTTTCAAGTGCGGGCAGAAATGCAGGATGCGCCTTTAAAGGAAGCGGTTGGTGTCTGTCTTAGAAGTAAAAATACCTGGCTGCTGGGCTGGGCACTTCTGTTTTTATTTGGTGCCGGAATGGTCGTATCGAATTTCCAGGTGGCAGCAATCACCGCGATAAAAGGCTATTCACAGGCATATGCAGGAACCTTTGGTTCACTTTTGATGGTTGGAGCATTGATCGGTGCGGCGTGGATGCCGTCTTACATCATCGGCAAGCGAAACGCCCCGCGGTTAATACTTATTTATGGAATCATCGCCTCTCTTATGATGTTGGTGATACCTTATGGCTGGGAAGTGGGAACTTTTTTAAATGGTCTGCTTCGAGGTGGTATGATCTCCGTTTTGTCGGCATTGCCTGTAACATTTCCAGAAATTGGACCGCGCTATGCGGGGACATCAGGCGGTTTTGCCCTTACCATGCAGATGCTTGGTGGCGTGGTGATTCCTACTTATATAATTGTTCCATTGGGACATGGTGATATGGCAATGTATTTTGTTTATGGTATGGTGAGCATGCTGATCTGTTCGATTTTTGCCTTTGTTGTAACGAAAAATACCGCGAAGGAAAATGCGTGGGGACAGGATTGAAAATTCAGGGATTCGGATGAAGTAGGGAGGATTGAAAAACCGGGGATTTGGAAAAAGTAGGAAGGATTGAAAAACCGGGAATTTGTATGAAGTGTTAAGGTTTCAGAATCCAGAACTGTAAAAAACAGATGCTTTTTTTTCAGGCTCATGGTACAGTATAAGCGAACATCGAACAGGATTTTTGCTTGAGAAGTAAGAGAAGAAACTGCGACCAGCGGTTTTGCTTAAAAAGTAAAAATCGGACAATTGATATCAGACCTTTTGACTTTGGTATCATACAATCGGATTTCAGGAAAGACAGGAAATATGAGCAAAATTTTTTATTTAATGGGAAAAAGTGCTTCAGGCAAAGACCGGGTTTATCGGGAATTGTTGAGGTGCTTTTCCTTTGAAAAGATCGTGTTATACACAACGCGGCCGATGCGGCAGGGAGAAACACACGGGATACAGTATTATTTTACGGATAAAGAGGAATACAAACGTCTTTGTGAGGCTGGAAAAGTGATTGAGGCTCGTTCTTATCAGACCGTTCACGGAGAGTGGATTTATTATACGGTAGATGATGGCACGATTCATCCGGAAGGAAATGAGCAGTATTTAATGATCGGGACGTTGGAGTCTTATGCGAAGATGAAAGAATATTTTGGTGAAAAGATGCTGGTGCCGATTTATCTGGAAGTTGAAGATGGGCTGCGTCTGGAGCGGGCATTAAAACGCGAACAGCAGGAGACAAATCCGCGTTATCAGGAAATGTGCCGCCGCTATCTGGCCGATGAAGAGGATTTTTCGGAAGAAAAATTACAGGCGGCAGGGATTAAACGGCGTTTTCGAAATGAACAGCTGGAGCTGTGCTTAAAAGAAATCGCAGAGTATATCAGAGGTCGAATGATCCCTTGATTGTACAGCCAATCTGCGAAAAGGTGCGGTAGTATTTTTAAATTCACATTTAAACAAATAGAAAAGAGTAGAGGGGAGATATTACAATGAATCAGCAATTATGGGAAAAGACAGTAGAAAGACATGGTCATACTTGTATGGGAGTTGCATTGGGATTTCGTGTTGGGGAGGAAGCAATGCGGATTTTTGAAGAAGATGAACAGGTTATGTGTGTGACTTCTTTGAAAAATTGTGCAGTTGATGGCGTTTGCTCAGTTATGGGACTGTCTGTGGAAGATGGAACGATGCGTTTTGATGAATCAGTAGAGGGCTTTTTGTTTTATGCAGTCGATGATGAAGAAGGATGGATGTTCCGTTTGAAGAAAATCGAAGCAGCAGAAGAAGCGGATCCGGTTTTACTGATCCTGGCAGCTAATAAAGAGATGTTGTTCAGTATTGAGCCTTGTGATGCGCCGGTGGCAGAAGCCTAATCTATAATCTATTTTGGAGAAGTGGCCTAGATCGTGTCGATATGAAATTCACGATGGTATGGATACAAAATCGAAGATCGTGTCAGTACGAAAACTGAGGTGGTATTTATACAAAATCTAAGGTTGCATCAATACGAGATTGGATAAGGATGATACAAGAAATGAGTCGAGAGTTATATGAAATCTTAAAGGAGTATGCTGCGTCTGATTTTTATCCGTGGCATATGCCTGGGCATAAGCGACATTTGGGAGAGATGGAGAATCCATTTTCTTTTGATATTACGGAAATAGAAGGGTTTGATGATCTGCATCATCCAGATGGAATTCTAAAAGATGCAATGGCGTATGCTGCGCAGGTTTATGGAGCGAAAAAAAGTTATTTTCTGGTCAATGGTTCTTCCTGTGGGATTTTGGCGGCTATTTCCGCAGCTGTTCAGCCGGGAAAGAAGCTGCTGCTTGCGAGAAATTGCCATAAATCGGCGTATTATGCTGCTTTTTTGCAGCAGGCGGAAGTGATGTATCTGTATCCGCAGCTGGAACCGGACGGATTTTATGGACAAGTACAGGCAGTCGATGTAGAGCGTGCTTTGGATGCAGACCCAGAGATTGCGGCAGTGATGTTGGTATCGCCCAGCTATGAGGGGATTACATCTGATATTGAAGCAATTGCAAAGGTTGTTCATACACATGGATGCACTTTGTTGGTAGATGAAGCACATGGAGCGCATCTGCCATTTTGCAAAGAAACGACGGGGATTTCCTTTCCGGTTTCCGCATTGGAGCAGGGAGCCGATCTCGTGATCCAGAGTCTTCATAAAACCCTTCCTTCTTTGACGCAGACGGCTATTTTGCATGTGAGACAGGAAGCAGCGAAAGAAGAAAGTTATGTAAATCTTGAATTGCTGGAATTTTATTTACGTGTGTATCAAAGTTCCAGTCCTTCATATCTTTTACTGGCAAGCATCGACCACTGTATTCATTTGATGGCAGGTGAAAAAGGGAAAGAGCTGGTCATGAACTATTGCAAAAATCTATCATTTGCCAGGGAAAAATTGCAGAAAAATCTGAAAGTGCTGCGCTTATACCAGGGGGAAACAGATTCTTCCTTAAATTCCTTTTATGATCCGTCCAAATTTGTAATCCTGACAGCGGGTTCGATGGACGGCACGCAATTAGCGGAGGTACTTCGCAAACGGTATCATTTAGAATCGGAGATGCATACGGATCATTACGTTATTTTGATGTCATCACCAGCGGATACCAGCGAAGGTTTTGGACGATTAACGGCAGCGTTGCTGGAAATCGATGCAAACTTAGCAGTTGCTGAGAAGCTGGAACTGGATACAGACTTAGCAGCAGCTAAACAATTAGAAGGGAATATAGACTTAACAGTTGCTGGGAAGCAGCTGGAAATTCAGCAGCTGGTTGTGCAATTGCCGGCTAAAGCACCAGAGAAAAAAATGCGGATGCATCAGGCGATGACAGCTTTGAAACAGTCGGTTTTGTTGGAAAATGCCGCAGGTCAGATCTGTCATGATTTTGTTTATATTTATCCGCCGGGGATTCCGCTTTTGGTTCCGGGAGAAGTGATTCAGAAGGAACATCTGGATATTATCGAGGCATATCAAGCGCATCATTTGGAGGTTCATGGTGTTTCCGAAGGAAAAATTGAGACAGTTGTACAGCAGTGAGCAGATTTCATTGCAGTTTGCGTAGGCGGTGAAAACGTTTTGATTGCAGCTGCCTATACAGCAGTGAACGGATTCCATTTAGTTGCTATTTCACGGGAATTGTGTTATAACTGCTATAAATGTCGGATAACACCGCGCAAAAACAGGAAGTGGCGCAGGTTACAGCGGTCTGAGCGAAGAAGGAGGGGAGTGTATGGCAGCTTTTTCAAATATTATTGGGCATGAACAGCTGGTTTCTTATTTTCTCCGTTCTTTGGAGCATGGTAATATTTCGCATGCCTATATTCTTTCGGGAGAAGATGGTATGGGGAAGATGACGCTTACAAAAGCGTTTGCACAGGCGTTGCTTTGTGAAACACGTAATGCCTGCGGTCATTGTGATTCCTGTCTTCGGTTTGCGTCGGGTAATCATCCGGATATGATTTATGTAACTCATGAGAAGGAAAATAGTATTGGTGTAGAAGAAATTCGGCAGCAGGTGATTTCGGATACCGAAATTCGGCCTTATTATGGTGGTTATAAGATTTACGTGATCGACGAGGCAGAAAAGCTGACCCCCTCAGCGCAGAATGCTTTGCTTAAAACAATCGAGGAACCGCCGGAGTACGTGATCATCATACTGCTTTCCAGTCACGAAGAAAGTTTTTTGCAAACGATTTTATCGCGTTGTATAACATTGCGGTTGAGACCGCTTTCTGATGCGGCTGTAGCGGATTATTTAAAACAACATTATGCGCTTGAGCAGCATCAGGCCAGTATTTACGCTGCTTTTGCCCGTGGAAATCTGGGCAAAGCAATTATATTAGCAGATTCAGAGAGGTTTATGGAAATGCACGGAAAAACAATAGAAATTCTGAAAAATATATATGATAGACCATTATATCAGTCCTTGAATGACTTAAAAGACTTAAAAGATGAAATTCATGAAGTTTTGGATACGATGAAATTATGGTATCGTGATGTTATGGTTTTTAAAGCGACTCAGGACAGCAACCTGCTGATCTTCAAAGAGGAGCAGAAGGCAATTAAAAAAATGGCGGATCACAGCAGTTTTAATGGTTTGGATGAAATTCAAAATGCCATTGAAAAAGCGCAGGTACGTTTGAAAGCAAATGTCGGTTTTGAACTGGTTGCAGAGCTTTTGCTGCTGACGCTTCAAGAGAATTAGAGGAATGGTTCATTTGGAACTCAAGGAGTAAAAATATGATAAAAGTAATTGGAGTTCGTTTTCGGACAGCGGGTAAGATCTATTATTTTGATCCGCTGAATCTGAATATTCAAAAAGGGGATAATGTGATCGTAGAGACCGCAAGGGGGGTCGAATACGGAAAGGTTGTACAGGGAATCCGGGAAGTAGAGGAAGACAGCATTATCCAGCCGTTAAAACCGGTTATTCGGATTGCGACACCGGAAGATGATATTACAGAAGCTGCGAATAAGCAGAAGGAAAAAGATGCTTTCCGGATTTGTCTGGAAAAGATTGAAAAACATCAGCTGGAAATGAAGCTGGTTGATGCAGAATATACATTTGACAATAATAAAGTGCTGTTTTATTTTACAGCAGATGGACGAATTGATTTTAGAGAACTGGTAAAAGATCTGGCAAGTGTTTTTAAAACACGAATTGAACTGCGTCAGATCGGTGTAAGAGATGAAACCAAGATTTTGGGCGGTATTGGCTGCTGTGGACGGATTTTATGCTGTCACACCCATCTGCCGGAATTTGTACCGGTCAGCATTAAGATGGCGAAAGAGCAGAATCTGTCGTTAAATCCTTCTAAGATCAGCGGCTGCTGCGGACGTTTGATGTGCTGTTTGAAGCATGAAGAAGAAACGTACGAATATCTGAACAGCCGCTTGCCGGAACTGGGCGATACCGTTACCACACCGGAGGGAATCAAGGGTGAAGTACACAGTGTCAACGTACTGCGTCAATTGGTCAAAGTTCTCGTGGTAGTGGATAAGGATGACAAAGAAATCCGCGAATATAAAGTAGATGAATTGAAATTTAAGCCGCGCCGCAAAAAAAATCGCAGCAATGGAGATCATCACGAGGCGGATAAAGAATTGAAAGCTTTAGAAGCGATGGAACGGAAAGAAAGGAATAACAAACTGTCATGATCGACAAGGAATATTTGACGGAAATTCCTGAAATTCATTCGTTTGAGCGAGTAGACGACCTGCAGCGGAAGCAATATCGGATCATTCAAAATCCAAACTGGTTTTGTTTTGGAATGGATGCCGTTTTGCTGAGTGCATTTGCTGTGGTAAAACGAGGGGAATGCGCACTGGACATGGGAACTGGAACGGGCATTATCCCGATTTTGATGGAAGCAAGAACAGAAGGACGTCATTTTACTGGTTTGGAGATTCAGACACCTGTGGCAGAGATGGCCGGGCGCAGCGTAAAATTAAATCATCTGGAGCAGAAAGTATCGATTATAAACGGAGATATTAAAGAGGCTTCTTCCATTTTTGGAAGGGCTTCTTTTGATGTCGTCACGTGCAATCCGCCGTATATGGATGATCAGCACGGACTGCAAAATCCTTCTGAGCCAAAAGCAATCGCGCGCCATGAAGTACTTTGTACATTTGAAGATGTCGCAAGAGAAGCAGCAGCCTGTCTGCGGCAGGGAGGACGTTTTTATCTGGTACATCGACCCAGACGGCTGATGGATCTGCTCACGGCATTGCGCAAGTATAAATTGGAACCGAAAAGAATCCGATTTGTACATCCTTATGCAGAAAAGGAAGCTAACATGGTTTTGATCGAGGCTTTTAAAGGCGGCGGTGTACAAATGCATGTCGAAGCTCCCTTGATCGTGTATAAAGAGCAAAATGTCTATACGGATGAAGTTTATCGGATGTATTATGAGTAATAAGGAATTTTGCCGGGAAAGATTGAGAAAAAACTCGCTCAGAAAGATAGAAGCAGATAAACACGGAGCATCTATAGAAAAAAGATTTCGTAAGAAGACTGATTTTGTAAAAATGAGAGTATCAGAATGTTGTTCCTATAAGAAATGAGTTTAAAAAAATGAGTTAAAAAAATAAGTTTATAGGAAACCCGATTGAATAAGGATGGATAGAATACGGAAGACTGATTAGAAAGGATGGTATTATGCTGTATCTTTGTGCTACGCCTATAGGAAATTTGGAAGATATTACACTGCGTGTATTAAATACCTTAAAATCCGTCGATTTCATTGCGGCGGAAGATACGCGTCACAGCATCAAGTTATTGAATCATTTTGAAATCAAAACGCCCATGACCAGTTATCATGAATATAATAAAGTAGAAAAAGCCAGACAGCTGGTGGAAATGATGCGGCAGGGCAAGGAAATTGCTTTGATAACGGATGCGGGGACACCGGGGATTTCTGATCCGGGAGAAGAATTGGTACGTCAATGTTACGAGGCTGGTATTCCCGTGACTGCCTTACCTGGACCGGCTGCTTGTGTAACGGCGCTGATCCAATCAGGACTTCCCACCAGAAGATTCTGTTTTGAAGCCTTTTTGCCCGCTGACAAAAAAGAACGGGCGCAGGTTTTGCAGGAATTAGTGGAAGAAACACGTACGATCATTATTTATGAAGCACCGCATCATTTGGTGAAGACTTTAAAAGAGCTGCGCGAGGTTTTGGGTGGTACACGGCGGATCAATCTGTGCCGGGAACTGACGAAGCACTATGAAGAAAAATGGTTGACGACGATTGATGAAGCCTTGGAAGGTCTGGAAAATGTCGGTCCGCGCGGAGAGTATGTTCTTGTGATCGAGGGGCGTAGTCTGGAATCTTTGAAACAGGAAAAAATAGAAAGTTTTGCACAGATGACCGTGCAGGAGCATATGGAACTGTATCTTTCACAGGGAGTTGACCGCAAGGAAGCGATGAAAAAAGTTGCAAAAGACCGCGGAGTTTCAAAACGAGATATTTATCAGGAATTGCTGTCGGACTAGAACCGTACTGCTTTGAAAAGAAAGGTGCTGTTTTGAAAAAATGAAGGTACTGTTCTGGAACGAGAAGTGCTATTTTTGAAAACGAAAGTATCGTTTGAGAAGAAAAAGTAGGAAATTGTCGGATAAAAACGAGAAACAGAGATAACATTTGTTTGGTTGACGGCAAATATCATCTCTGTTTCAAACTTTTCGCTGTTTTGAACATCATCAAAGAAATCGATGAAAATCGAAATCCTGCTCCTGATCTGGTAAAACCAGAGAAAGAGATCAATGAATTTGAAAACCGGCCAGTTCTGCCAGTTTTCGTACAGTTTCCCGCGAAACGTGCTTTCCCATGTATTCAATTAAATTCTCATTGGAACCTGTAAAAATATCACTGTCACAGTGCTTGGTTAGAATGATTCGGTCTCCTTCCACTGAAATTTCCAGAGAATCCTTTTCTTTTAACTTTAAACTGCGGCGTAATTCGACGGGAAGTGTGATTCGGCCTAGTTCGTCAAGGTTTCTGATAATGCCTGTAGTTTTCATAGTTCCTCCCATAATCGGTATACCTTTGCAAAACAGCCCTTCTTTTTGGGAAAATAGAAGTAAAATTAATCTTATCGTAAATAAAAGCTTCTGTCAATCATTTACAAAATAAATAGGAAAAAAACACAGTTATTTTATGCTATTTTTTTGAAATGCAAAAAAAGATTGTAAAAAGCTATAAAGTCAGAAAAATTAGGCAAATCTTTTAAATTGAAGCAGAAGGACTGTTGGATTTCGTTCCACCACTGCGAAAGAACAAATAAGAGAGAAAGGGGGATTTCTTGTGGAAAAACAGGAATCAATTCAATATATCGTTCGATTAATGGAAAAACAGGAAAAATTAAAGCAGCTGAATCAAACGACAGCGGATACGACGTTGGCTCTTGATAAAGCACAGAAAGCCCTGGAAATGTATCAGATTCGAATTCAGGAGGAATTGGAGCGGATTGTAAAGAAGCAAAGAAGCAATCTCCGCGGAAAACTTGAAAAAGAGGTGCAGTCTGCTCAGCGAAAAGCAGAACAGGCAGAAAAACAGCGGCTTCAAGAGAAAAATCGACAAAAGAAAAATCAGATTGCAGATGCTACTGTGAAATATCGAAAGCAGATACATTGTTTACGGGATGAGATCAAATGTGATCTGCGTGAAGCAAAAATTCCTGTTTTTTGCCGCGGAAAGCTGTGGTTTTCGTTGTTTATGCCTGCATTTGTGGGAGACTATTTCTTGCTGTTCCTTTTGAGTGCGGCAATGATTCTTGGAATTCCGGCATTGCTGTATTCCATGATTCCCAATCATCACCTCTGGCAGTTTTATCTGTTATTTCCATCTTTCGTGGTCATTTCAATCGTCCTATATCTGAAAATCCGGCAGATGACATTAGAAAAGCATTATGAGGTTTTGAAAAAATGCAGGAACCAGATGAATGAAATTCATGAATTGCAGGGACGTATTCGGAAAACAGAACGATTCATCGAAAAAAATGAAGATGAAGATTTGTATGAATTAAAGGAAATGGATGAAAAAGTAGAGCAGGCATATCAGCGTCTGGAGCAGGCAAAAGAGAAGCGAAAAACGGGAATGCAGGAATTTGAACAAAAAATGCGTCAGGAAATCGTCAAGGATTTTCGAGAAAAATCAAAAGAAAAACTCGAAGAACTTACCCATGCAATGAATGAACTTTCCAAAGAGAAAAATCTGTCCATGGAACTGGCAGCCGAACTGCATTTGGAGTTAATCGACGATTATGAAAGCAAATTAGGCGAAGAAAATATGAACCCCGTTCGCTTGGAGCAGATTTTACAAAATTTGGAAAATGGAAGTGCCGATACGTTGGAAGATGCACTGAACGTGTAAAGCATTCTGTATACAGAAAAGTATGCCGCAAAGCAAGCAGGAAAGCAGAGTGCTGGAAAGTGCAAAGTACGCTGTCTGCCAAGCAAGCAGAGTGCAGAACGCTGCAGAGTGCAGAACGCTGGAATGCAGGGCATGTTAAAAAAGAAATTTACATGTCAGGGCTTTTTAGCGGATTCGAACTTCTTGAACATAGAGCTGCAGGATTTCTGCGGCTTTTTTCATGTCTTCTTCTAAAAATGGATGCAGTCCTGACACAGAAACCGTTTCACAGTCGCGGAATGTTTGTAGGTAACATAATTTGGCACCGCGGATCAGTTCCCCCAGCTGATGAAATGCCGGCAGTGTATGAAGCTCCTGAACAACCGTAGTCCGAAACTCATACGATAAATGGCTGTTTTGAATCAAGGAGATCGATCGTTGAATCTTGTCCAGAAAATCTGTGGACAGAGAGGGAGTTTTTGTGGATACAGCAGATGCTTTTGTAGATAAACCGGCAGCAGCAGCATAATGCTGTGGACTAGCTTTCACATCCATTGCCAGATAATCCAGCAATTGGTTTTCCAGCAAATATTGAAGCATTTGTGGATTCGAACCATTTGTATCCAGCTTAATTTTGAGATGAAATTGCCGGATTTGTTGGATAAGATCTGGAAGGTCAGCGTGGAGAGTTGGTTCACCGCCGGTAATGACGACACCTTCTAAGATGCCAGCTCTTTTTTCCAGAAAAGCCAGGATTTCTTCCTGTGGAATTTGCGAAACCTGGCCAGTGTATTTGGAGCGTTCATTGTGTTGTGCTTGTTCGTTTTGCAGGTTATTTTCCGGGTGCAAAAGCTCGGAATTTTGACAGTAGGGACAGTTGAAATTGCAGCCGCCAGTGAATATAATAGAAGAAATATGCTCTGGATAATCCAGAAGGGAAGTTTTCTGTAAACCGTAGATTTTCATATAGGGTAAAACCTTTCGTCGATGAATAATTTTTAGCTTAAAAGATACACCTTATGTTAATGAATATGTTTGGCTTAAGGAATGCACCTTTTGTCAATGAATATTTTTTAGCTTAAAAAATGCACTTTATATTAATGAATAATTTTTTCATTAAAGGACATGTCTTTTGTTAATAA
>CAZTHP010000003.1:0-31873 GCA_964613155.1 uncultured Lachnospiraceae bacterium
AAATGGAATCGCAGAGACCGCATAAATAGGGGCTTGTAGATTCCGAGAGTCTATACAAATCGAAAGGAGAACGCTATGATTTATACCGTAACTTTCAATCCTTCTTTGGATTATATCGTAACGGTGAACGACTTCAAACTGGGCAGAGTCAATCGCACCTGCGAGGAGATCATGTTTCCCGGCGGAAAAGGAATCAATGTTTCCATCGTATTGAAAAATTTAGGAATGGACAGCACGATTCTTGGTTTTACCGCTGGATTTACCGGTCAGGAAATCCAAAGACGTGTAACAGAAATGGGTTGTCAAGAAGACCTGATTTCCATTCCCAATGGTCTTTCCCGTATCAATTTAAAGCTTCGTTCCAATGAAGAAAGCGAAATCAATGGAATGGGACCTGTTATTGATGATAAAGCGATTCAAAAGCTATATCAAAAACTAGGTGCTTTAAAAGAAGGCGATGTGTTAGTTCTCGCAGGAAGTATTCCTTCCTCGATGCCGGAAACAATTTACCGTGACATCATGAAATTTCTGGAAGAAAAAAGAGTTTTGATCGCTGTTGATGCTACCAAAGATCTTCTGGTAAATGTTCTTCCGTATCATCCTTTTGTGATTAAACCCAACAATCACGAGCTGGGCGAAATCTTCCATGTTACACTGACAGAAAGAGAAGATATCATCCACTATGCCAAAGAACTACAAAAACAGGGCGCACGCAACGTTTTGGTATCGATGGCAGGTAATGGTGCAATCTTAGTTGCTGAAGATGGCAGTATTTATACCAGCGAAGCACCTAAAGGAAAAGTTCTGAACTCCGTAGGTGCTGGTGACTCAATGGTAGCCGGATTTTTATATGGATATTTAACCTCCGGCGATTACAAAACCGCATTTAAAATGGGAATTTCTTCTGGAAGTGCCAGTGCCTTCTCCGAAAACCTGGCAACCAAAGATGAAATTAACACAATTTTTAATACATTAACTTTTTAATCCGCAACACAAATCTATATCTTTCATTATTTGTCAAGGGGGACATCTGTTATGAAAATTACTGATTTATTAGCTGCCGAAAGTATATGTTTAAACGGTTCAGCAAAAGACAAAACTGACGTATTAAAGCAAATGGTTCAGCTCATGGACGCAAGCGGTAAAATTTCCAACTGTGAAGTTTATCTGCAGGCAGTTCTTGCAAGAGAAGAAGAAGGTACTACTGGTGTTGGCGATGGCATCGCCATTCCTCACGGACGCTGCAGCGGCGTAAAACAGCCTGGTTTAGCTGCTATGGTTCTGCCTGCTGGTGTCGAATACGAAGCACTGGATGATGAACCTGTTCATTTGATTTTCCTGATCGCTGCACCGGAAGGTGCCGGCAGTGTACACATCGACATTTTAAGTAAACTTTCTACCATGCTGATGGATGATGATTTTACAGCTGCTTTAAAAAATGCAAAGACAGTAGAAGAATTCTTAAAAGTAATTGATGATTCCGAAACAGAAAAAGATGCCGCAGACGCTGCAAAAGCAGAGGCTGCTCAAAATACAAATCTGGCAGCTGATAAAGCATCCGCAAAACAGCCTTTGATCCTGGCCGTTACAGCCTGCCCCACAGGTATCGCGCATACCTATATGGCAGCGGAAAGTCTGGAAAAAGCTGCGAAAAAAATGGATTGCCTGATCAAAGTTGAAACCAGAGGTTCCGGCGGTGCAAAAAATGTTGTAACCGATGAAGAAATCGCAGCAGCAGATGCCATCATCGTTGCAGCAGACACAAACGTACCGATGGAACGATTCAATGGTAAAAAAGTCATTGAATGCCAGGTTTCCGACGGTATCAACAAAGCCGAACAGCTGCTCACACGCGCAGTTAATGGAGATGCCCCTGTTTATCATGCAGCTTCCAATAACCAGAAGACAAGTTCCGTTCCTTCAAATGGCGGCACTGGCCACATGATTTACAAACACCTGATGAACGGCGTTTCTCATATGCTTCCTTTTGTAGTAGGCGGCGGCATCTTGATCGCCATTGCGTTCTTAATCGATGGTATGTGCGTTGATCTGAACGCCGTTTCCCCGGAAATTCGAGAAAACTTTGGTACGATCACACCAATTGCAGCACTGTTTAAAGGAATCGGCGACGCAGCATTCAGATTCATGCTTCCAATCTTAGCAGGCTTTATCGCCATGAGTATCGCTGATCGCCCCGGTCTGGCAGTTGGTTTTGTAGGCGGTTATCTGGCAGCAAACGGAACATCCGGTTTCTTAGGTGCATTAGCAGCTGGCTTCATCGCTGGTTACCTGGTAAACCTGTTAAAGAAACTTTTTAACAAACTTCCCGATGCACTGGACGGCATCAAACCGGTATTACTTTATCCTGTACTTGGCATTCTTTTGATCGGTATCGGCATGCAGTATATTATCGAGCCCATTATCGGCCTGCTGAATACTTCTCTGAACAATGGTCTTGGCGGATTAAGCGGTGCAAATGCCATTCTCCTGGGTGCAATTCTGGGCGGTATGATGTCCGTTGATATGGGTGGCCCCTTTAATAAAGCCGCTTATGTATTCGGTACTGCATCAATCGCAGCTGGCAACTACAATATCATGGCAGCTGTTATGATCGGAGGTATGGTTCCTCCCTGTGCAATTGCACTGGCTACCCTTCTGTTTTCAAACAAATTCACAGAGGAGGAGCGCAAATCCGGTCCTACCAACTTTGTAATGGGTCTGTCCTTTATCACAGAAGGTGCCATTCCCTTTGCGGCATCCGATCCACTGCATGTCATCCCCTCTTGTATGATCGGTTCTGCACTGGCAGGCGGATTATCCATGGCTTTTAACTGTACCCTGATGGCTCCTCACGGCGGCATCTTCGTATTCCCTGTGGTCGGAAATCCTCTTATGTACTTAGCAGCTTTAGTAGTAGGTACTGTAGTTGGAGCGATTCTCCTGGGATTCTTAAAGAAACCCATTTCCGCAGAAGCATAATTTATTTCCATTCTAATTTACTTCCGTTCATAATTCATAATTAAGAAAAGGCAGCCTTCGGTCATACCGCTCAATGATCGAAAGCTGCTTTTTTCTTTTACTTACAGTCACTTAAGCTTGCACTTGCTTCATCTTGTAACAACTCCAAGAGCGCTTCGACCTTCCAGTACAGATTTTCAGCTTCTAACTACTTCCCTTCACAATTACTCGACCTTACAATGCATCTTTTCAGGTGCTAACTGCTTCCCTTCACAACTACTCGACCTTCCAGTGCAACTTTTCAGCTTCTAACCGCTTTCTTTCACAATTACTCGACCTTGCAATGCATCTTTTCAGGTGCTTCTTTCCAAGAGACCACATAACCTGCTCCGTGAGAACAAAAAACAGAGCCTGCCGGATTCGCCAGATCAGTTTCAGGCTGATACCCAATCATTTCGACCACTTCTTCTGTATTATGACATGGACGATATCCCATCACTGAAAATGAAATATTACCTCTGCCTTTTGTGTATGCCGCTAATTCAACCGGATAATCCATAAAACAAACAGCCGGTCCGATTCCCTTTAAAACAGCACGATCTCCATCCAGCTCAAACGGCTCAAAGCTTCCATTTCTCTGCTGGATATCCGACATCGCACGACCGATTTCTTCTGCCGGAACATAAAGTGTAAATTCATACCACGGCTCCAGCAAGATCATCTTTCCATCTTCTTTTGCCTGCATCAATCCCTGCCGAATTCCTCGATAAACAGCTTCTCTAAAATCTCCGCCTTCTGTATGTTTCAAATGCGAACGTCCTGTAAGCAACGTAAATTTCACATCCGTAAGAGGCGAACCTGTCAAAACACCGCGATGTTCCCGCTCCAGTACATGCGTTAAAATCAAACGCTGAAAATTCACATCCAAAACATCTGTACTACAGATAGTTGCCGTTTCGATCCCCGCTCCAGCTGGAAGCGGCTCCATCCGTAAATGAGCTTCCGCATAATGGCGTAACGGTTCATAATGTCCGCATCCTATCACAGATTCCCCGATTGTTTCTTTATACAAAATCCGGCAAGGTGTAAATTCCAGAGGCAGCTGAAATCTGGTCTCAAACTGGTATTTTAAGATTTCCAATTGAATGGGTCCCATCACATGCACCTGAATTTCCTTCAAATGATCATCCCAGTAAACATTTAAAGCTGGTTCTTCTTCCTCTAAAATCCGAAAAAGAGCCAACATCTTCTTCTCATCACATCCGGCCGGTACAATTGCAGCAGCTGTCAAAACTGGTTCCGTATCATATAGACAGCGACTTTGATCCGCTCCCAATCCATCTCCTGGCCATGCTTGCGACAACCCAGCAGCTGCACACAGCATTCCCGGATAAACCTCCGAAACTGCCTGATATTTTTCTCCATGATACAAACGCAGCTGATTGATTTTTTCTTCCTGACCAGAACTGCCATAAGAAACTACATCCTTCACTTTCAGAGAGCCTCCGGTTACTTTAAAAAAAGTAATCCGTTCTCCCTGTGCATCGTGCAGAACTTTATACACTCTGCCCGAAAACGGTACTTCCCTGCTTTTTCTATACTCTGGCAATAAACAAGCCAGACCTTTTAAAAATGCCCGAATTCCCTGTCGCTGCAATGCAGCCCCCATAAAACAAGGGAAAAGCTTTCGCTCAGCAAAAGCAGTTCGAATCGCAGCCAGCCATTCCTCCTGGCTATAATCTTCTTCCAAAAAATGCTCCATCAATTCGTCGTCACAAACTGCAATTTCTTCTAACACTTCATCTGAAAACGGAAAGGAACTCGAACAATCTTCCCCGTCATCAAAGCATGAATTGACATCGACAATCTGGTCTGATAACTGTTTTCGCAGCTGCTTCAGCAGGTTCTCACGTGCCTCCTCTGTGCGATCCATCTTATTGACAAATAGAAACAGTGGAATCTGATAATGTTTCGCTAATCGCCAGATATTCTCCGTATGTCCCTGCACACCATCTGTACCACTAATCACCAGAACTGCCGCATCCATAACACTCATAGCACGTTCCAATTCCGGCGTAAAATCCATATGACCAGGCGTATCGACTAAGGTACAAACATCCTGCCGATTTTCCTGCCAGTCCAATTCAAAACGGGCTTGCTTCGAAAAAATAGTAATGCCTCGCGCACGCTCCAATTCATCATGATCTAAAAAGCAATCCTTATGATCCACACGGCCAAAACTGCGAACAGCCCCCGTCTCATATAAAATAGCTTCTGTCAGAGTCGTCTTTCCAGCATCTGCATGTGCCATCATCCCTAAAACAATATGATTCATCTCATTTCTATCTTTTCGTTCCATAACTATCCCTTTTCTCTACACCTGCCAGACCTTTCAGCCGGCATTTAATTCGTGCTCGCATCCTTTTCTATTTCCTGCTGTCTGATTCAGATTTTCTGCTGTCTGCTTCACATTTCCTACTGTCTGCTTCTCTTTTCGCAAACCTTAGCCCGATGTGTATATTTTCTGCATGAACTACATTGGCAATTGAATTACCGAGGATTACCGCTTTCTATCCTAAAAGGAATGTCTAATCCCCACATCCATAGACCTCATCCCTGGAGACTTTGCACCAACATCCTTTCATCGTGTTAAAATATATTGAAATCGAAAAAAACAACCTATAAAAAACGAGAGCAATTTCAGAGTATCTCTGAAACTCCTTTCGGATACACCCTAAAATTACTCTCACACCTGCAATCTGTTTTATGTCACATCAACGTCTGAAACGTTATAAATGGCAATACGACATCACTTTTCTCTTGCTGCATCTTCCGATTTACAATAATCAACGACCAGATTCCATACTTCTGGAGAGTCCATACCGATTCGCCAAAATGCCACTCCTGCCAGATCATGTTCGGCAACAATACCCAATTTTGCCTCCATCGAATTCAAATCTTCCATCCAGATTCGCTGTTTCCCATGTTCAAGTGGAATCTCCAGATAATATTGCCCGGTAGTTTTATCCCATTCCGGTGTTACACCAGATTTTTCCACTAGTTTTTCCACTTCACCCATGGATAACGCAACTGAATCCAGAGAATAACGATCATACTCGGAATTTCCATCTTCCCGAATCTCTGCTTCGGAAGCTGCATATTCCTCCGGAATCTCTGTCCAGACTCTTGTATAAAAAGGCAATCCACTAATCACCTTCTCCTCTGGAACCATGTTCAATGCCGCCTGAATCCCATCCCTTACATAGGAAAGCGAAGCAACTGAACCTGCTTCCGAGCCCTGCCAGTGTTCATCATATCCCATCAGTATCACATAATCTGCCAAACGCCCCTGTTCTTCCATATCATAACAATACTTAATGAACGTTGGATTTGCATTGTCTACTGACAGAACCAATCCTTCTTCACGACACCGGATTGACAATTCTCTCAAAAACTGAATAAAATCCACTCCACAGGAATCGGTTATATACTCAAAATCGATATTGATCCCATCTGCATTCACAGCCTTTGTATCCCGAATCAGATTCTCTACCAACGCCTGTCTTACCGAATTCTTGCCCAAAACCTGACCGATACTCATATTCTCTGCAAAATCATCAATCAAAATCCAGACTTCCATTCCCTGCTCATGCGCTTTTCGCACATATTCTGCACTGGATAAATTCCGATAGCTTCCATCATTACTTTGTAATGCAAACCATGCAGGAGAAATGACATTGATTCCTTTTGTATCTTTAATCAGCTCATCAAACTGTCCGTTCCCAGAAACGTTCTCCATATCATGCCAGGCCAGACAGATTGTATAATCTCGCTGAATACTCGTATATTCTGGTTCTTCCTTTTGGTCTACGCTCGTTACCTCAACCTGATCCATATCCAGATACTTCAACAGCGCATAACCAATCAAACCATCGTCCGTACGAACCTTCGCCCAACGATCATGTTCTTCTATCAGCTGCACCGAATCACCAGACTCTATATCGGTCAAAATCTCACTTTTATAACCGCCACGAAGCCGAACCGCTGTATCTTTGCTCACACAAACCTTACGGCTCTCTGTCCCGGCAGAATCTAGATAAACTCGATAAGGTTCCTCATAAAACGCAATCTGAACCCCCAGATACTTCTGCAGACACTCTGCCGATAAATAAAGTTCATCATCTTCTAACAGTGCCATAGAACGGTCTGAAACAGACTCTTTATAGATTGACTTTGCATCTGTAAAAAACAAATCTTCATCTGCGCCATCCCAGTAAAATCGCTTATCTAGCGCAGAACGCACCTGTTTCATCGAAAAATAATAGACCCCTTCGCGAATCAAAGCTGGTGCTTCCAGCTTCTCATTGTCCGCAATAACGGCCGCCTCCCCTTCTGACAGATCATAAATCTGATTCAGATCTGCTCTCTGATCCGTAGACAAAATGGATTCATACAAACTACATCCACTCAACAGTATCAAACACATCCCAGAAAGCAACAGTACTTTTAATACGTTTCTCATATGGTACCCCACAATTTTATTAGACTCCAAATACTGCAAAGCACAGAAACAATCTGCGTTCGCTTACACACGCACAATTATAACATATTGCTTTCATTTACACAAATTAAGGTTATATAAACTTACATCGGGACAGGTACTTCTCGCACACTGTTAATAATTCACTGCTAATAGTTCACTGCTAATAGTTCGCTATTAATATTTCACTATAATAAGTCGCTGCTAATAGGTCACTGCTAATAATTCGCTGCTAATAATCAGCTGCTAATAGGTCACTATTAATATTCTACGCTTAATACTTCCTTACTTTGTCAAAACAGATTTCAATCAACTGTCCGGTTTCACTCAGTACATAATCACCCATATAAGAACCACTCTCCCGAATACAGCAGGCATCTGCAATCTTCGCAGAAGATGCTTTCTTTCCAGCAAGTCTTAATACGACACCTTTTTCATTGTATGCTTCCAGCTCGTCTTTCATCTTTTCGTAGGTTTCTACATCTTTTTCCCGCTGTCTTTTGCCATATACAGAGCTGCCGCAATGATACTCCCCAGTTTTTTTCATTAATCTCCTCCATTAAAATCATAAATCGCAATAAATCTTAATCCTTATGCAGACAGCCACAAGATTTCTGCCTGCTTCTCTTTCGCCATGGCTAAAAAATGCGCTTGCACCTGTTCTGTCGTATCTTTGCCGTGGAAGCTGTACTGTAAAATGTTCCCGTCTGCTCTCCCTCCCTTTATTCATTCAGCTTCCATAGTCCGACTATATCACACTTCCAATTAACTGTCAACCTATTTTTTTAGTCTAACTACAAAAATCGCACCTTGTCTTTTATCCCCCTCGAATTCTTTTATTTTCAATCCCCAAAGACCTTTTTTCGTTAAAAACTTCCCATTTACTTCTTTTTCAAAGTAGTACAAATCCTTTCTTTTCCTAAAGTTTTCCCTGCACTTCCTTTCCAAACCTCCACAAATCCTTTCTTTTCTCAAAGTTTTCCCTGCACTTCCTTTCCAAACTTCCACAAATCCTTTCTTTTCTCAAAGTTTTCCCTGTACTTCCTTTCCAAACTTTCAAACACTTCCAAATAATCAAAATCCTCTGTTGAAAACTTTTAGCAGTTGTATGGAATTTGCCCTGTATTTCCTTTGCATTCCGTATTAAGATACGTTATAATAAAGTTGGTTTACTCTCCACAGATTCCCGCTGCTGGAGAATTAGAATTGGTCTTACAAACGATTACGCGAAAAGACCACTCCTTTAGGGGTGGGATGAATCGCATAATCACAGAAATCACCTGCACTGTATTTCTGTCAAATGTGCCTGGAGTGTATTTGGACAAACTCGATACCCCGGTCTCGTCCGACCACCCATTTTGATTGAAAGGAGACCTTGTATGCATATTGAAAAAATTAATGATAATCAGATAAAATGTACCCTGTCACAGCGGGATTTGCTCGCTCGGCAGTTGAATTTAAATGAATTAGCCTATGGAACCGAAAAAGCTCGTTCGCTTTTTCAGGAAATGCTGGAACATGCTCACAATGCATTTGGATTTGAAGCTGAAAATATGCCGCTGATGGTTGAAGCAATCCCTCTCCCAACGGAAAGCATTGTACTGATCATCACGCGCATCGACTCACCCGACGAACTAGATACCCGTTTTTCTCGTTTTACTGCCATGGCAAATGATGGGTTGGCAGAAGAAGATGATGAAATGATGAATGGCGCAGATGAAATCCTGGATTTATTCCACTCCGTTTTGAACGAAACTTCTTTAGAAACGCAAAAAGAAGAAGCTTCCTGTTTTTCTGAACCGGATACGGACGAAACAGAGATGGAACTGCAGGATTTTACCGATCAGTTGACAAATCTTGCGAATGCTCATACCCAGACAGCAGATGCGCTGACCCAATCTGCGGACAAGCAGCTTGATCTGACTGGAGATTCCCTCACCGCCGATGTTGTCACCAACGGAGAAGTGCAAAAACCGATCAATTTGATGCGGATTTATCGCTTCCATGACCTGGATACCCTGACAGAACTGGCACAGGTTCTGCATCCGCTTTACAACGGCGTTAATTCTCTGTATAAGGATGATGCTTCCGGTGCTTATTATCTGGTTGTATATCAATCACACCACAGCCCTGCTGAATTCAACAAAACCTGCAATATCATTTTAGAGTACGGGGAACATATAAAAAGCTCTCTCGCACGAGAAGCATTTTACATCGAACATTATCGCTGCATCGTATCTCAAACTGCTTTACAGCGACTTTACTTATTTTAACCGCTTAAAAAAACTGAGAGCTTACTTGAAAACACCAGGTTCTTAACTTGAAAGACTATAATCTTATGCAAAACACGTAAAAAGGCTGAAACTTCTTTTTTGAAATTTCAGCCTTTTCTTTGATTTTATCAATCCTAAATTTCATAAGAGGAAACCGCTCCGCAGATACAGATGAACTTCCTCCTGTTCTTTTGAAACCTGCTGCTTCGTACTTCCTCTAGCGATACAGGTCTTAATCTGTCAATCAACCTTTTGTTGCAAGATATTTATTGATCATATTCAGCAGAGGATCTACATCCATGCCATGAACCATTGCAGCTTCTTCCAGGGATTCCATTGCAGAAGAAGGGCAGCCAACACAGTGCATACCTGCGCTCATAAGAATTGCAATAATACCGGGATCAATCTGAACCAGATCACCAATCAGGATATCCTTATCTACCTGTTTTGCCATTGTTAATTCCTCCTGTCATTTTTTCTCCGGCCACTAAAATGCAGTAAATTTGCTGTAAACTCTATCCAGCAAACCTGTCCTCCAGAGATTCTATCCAGCTCATTATAGTACATTCAAAGATTTTATGCAACAAAAAACAGCAGGCTTCCTAAGTTTGGCAAATCTCTGCAAAAAAATTCTTATTTTTTCGACTATTTCAGTAGTATAATGTTTTTGAGAAAAATCATATAAAAATCTATGATTTTCCACTTGAATTATTATAAATCATGTATTACAATGGACAGAGATGAGACGGGACGTTTGCCCGTTGCATGAATATAAAAAGGAGGTCACCACTATGGCATATGTAATTACTGATGAATGTGTAAGCTGCGGATCATGTGCAGATGCATGTCCTAATGATGCGATCACTGAAGGCGATGGCAAATATGTAATCAACGCTGATGATTGTCTGGATTGCGGTTCTTGCGCAGACGAATGTCCTAACGATGCAATCGTTTCCGAATAATTTCATATCGAATACATATTTCATATGATTTCATTCTTAAATGAAGCATGCATGAAAAGCTGATATAAGGAAAAGATCGTTCTCCTTATATCAGCTTTTTTGTTGCATTTTTTTATCCCTCTATTCAGATTCTTCTATTCTTTATTTTCCGATGTTTCCGTCTCCAAAATTTTCCCGGTGCTTTAGAAGCTGCTGCTTCATAGCGAGCGCGATTTCCTTCCTGAATAGAGCGCAGTGTTTCATCTAATTTCCGAAATCGTTCTTCCTGCCGGTTTTCTGATGTATCCAGCATATCCTGCAATTTTCTTAATACTTCTCCTTCCACCTGGCAGCTGATTTCCTGCGCAAGACTGCGATTATTGCAAAGCATTGCCTGTGCCACAATATGAGTCATCACCGCCTGAAACTGATTCATGCGTTCCTCCGGACTTTTCTGCCTCTCAACTTCCTGTGCATACGCTCGTTTTCCCACTTCTCGTACCGCTTCTTCCGCTTCTGCTTCTTGTCCACACGACCGTTTTCCTACTTCTCGTACCGCTTCTCCAGCTTCCACTTCCTGCGCATACAACCGTTTCCCAGCTTCATATACTACTTCTCTCGTTTCTACTTCTTGTCCATACGGCCGTTTTCCAGCTTCATATACCGCTTCTTCCGCTTCCACTTCCTGCGCATACGACCGTTTCCCCACTTCCCGTACCGATTTTCTCTGTTCCGCTTCCCGTATAGATTCCGCTTTCCCCGTTAAGGATGCTTTTCGCGAGTTTTCCGACATTTCTGCCCCAGAAAAATATTTTGTTCCGGAAATCGAAACAGATTCTTCTTTTTTTAGGGGAATTTCTGTAATCACAGGCTCCGGTGCTTCTTCTCCAGACAAAATTGCCCGGATTGCACGGAGCTGATATCCTCGTTCCTTCATGTCCTTTATCTGGCTGAAAATTCTAAGATGATCTTCTGTATAATAACGGTGTCCCATTTCATTTCGTGGAATGATCATACCGAGTTCTTCTTCCCAGTAACGAAGTACATGAGCCTCCACCGCCAAAAGACGAGAAGCCTCAGAAATCTGATAGTGATATCCGCTCATTGCTATCCCCTTTCTAAATTCTGCAAGTTTCACACAGCTTCTTCATTTAGCTGTCATGAAATTGCTTTCTTTTGAGTATAACATAAAGATGCGGTTGTTTTATCAGACTCTGAGGCTTTTCTGAAAATTTATCTGGCTAAATTAGCAAATTTTGTATATTCTGGTAACCAAGCCAGTTTAACGGTTCCCGTCGGGCCATTTCTCTGCTTGGCGATAATTACTTCTGCTATATTTTTATCATCGGAATCCTTGTTATAGTATTCATCACGATACAAAAACATTACCACGTCTGCGTCCTGCTCGATCGCACCGGATTCACGCAGATCGGAAAGCATCGGACGATGATCGTTTCGCGTTTCGCAGGCACGACTCAGCTGCGACAGGGCAATAACCGGACATTCAATTTCACGGGCAAGTGCCTTCAAAGAACGGGAAATTTCAGAAATTTCCTGCTGACGATTGTCACCATTGCGCCCGGAACCGGACATCAGCTGCAAATAGTCGATCATTACCAGTTTCAGATCAAATTCCAATTTAAACTTACGGCATTTGCTGCGCAGCTCACTGATCGAAATACCAGGGGTATCGTCGATGATCAGCTTCGATGTACCAATATTACCGGCACTTTCTACCAGTTTTTCCCAATCCGATTCGGTCAGCTTACCATTTCGCATATTCTGAGAATCCACATTGGCATCCATCGCCAGCATACGATTGACCAGCTGCTCTTTGGACATTTCCAAACTAAAGATCGCACAGCACTGTCCCTGCCGAATCGTAACATTATGCGCAATATTCAGGGTAAACGCTGTTTTTCCCATCGAAGGACGGGCAGCAAGCAAAACCAGATCCGAAGGCTGAAGGCCGGAAGTTTGATAATCGAGATCTGTAAATCCCATCGGAATCCCGGTAACGGCATCGCGATTGCGGGATGCAACCTCGATCTTATCCAATGCATTCAGCACAACCTGGCGAATCGGAACAAAATCTCCTGAATTTCGCGTTTTCAGCAGTTCAAATACCGAACGCTCTGTTTCTTCCAGAATCGCATCTGCGCTCTCTTTTCCCTGATAACAAAGACCGTTGATCTTATCATTGACCTTGATCATTTTCCGCAGCAATGCTTTCTCATAGACGATTCGAGCATACTGCTTTACATTGGCAGAAGTGATATAATCCAACATCAGATTTCGAACAAATTCGAGACTGGCGGTTTCGGGCGAAACATCTTTTTCTTTCAGCCGATTCTGTACAGTTACCATATCCACCGGCTCTCCCTGATTCACCAGCTCTACCATACATTCAAAAACAATACCATACTGCTGATTATAAAAATCACTGCCTGTCAGTATTTCAGATGCGGAAATAACGGCATCCCGATCCATCAGCATGGCTGCGATCACTGAACGCTCTGCTTCCACACTGTTTGGCGGAATCCGCTTAATTACTTCTTCTTCCATTGCAACATTTCTTCCATTTTTCTAAGGTTTGTAAACATTGAGTAACGGTTTTCTTACTGTTTTTCGGATACGTGTACTTTAAATTCTCCGATTACATCTTTGTGCAGTCGGATCTTGATGATGTGCATGCCACAGGTTCTCAAAGGTTCATCGATCAGCAGTTTCTTCTTGTCGATCACCATATTTTTCTGTGTCTTTGCAGCTGCTACGATTTCCTTTGCAGAAACGGAACCAAATACTCTGCCGCCTTCACCAGTTTTCACCTGCAGTTCGATCACCATTTCTTTCAGCTGCTCTGCCAGTGCCTTTGCATCTGCCAGTTCCTGCGCTGCCTGTCTGTCCTGCTTTTGTTTCTGTAATTTCAGATCATTTACATTCGCATTGCTGGCTTCTACGCCCAGCTTTTTCGGAAGAATATAGTTTCTTGCATATCCATCATTTACATTAACCATATCACCTTTTTTACCAAGGGATTTTACATCCTGCAATAAAATTACTTTCATTTAAATTACTCCTTCTTCTGTCATATCATGTAAGGTTACTTTGACATATTCCATCGCTTCTTCTACGCTGCATCCCGTCATCTGCGCGCCAGCCATGGTTCCATGTCCCCCGCCTCCCAGTCGTTCCATAATGATCTGGACATTGACGCTGTCAATAGAACGGGCACTAATATAAATTTTATCATTATAGGCAGTCAGCACGATCGATGCTTCGATACCTTTGATATCCAGCAGTTCATTTGCTGCCTGAGCACCGGCGATCGTAGGACTTTCCAGACCTTCAGCCGGACAAATACTAAGTGCAAATTTCTCCAGATAAATTTCCGAGCGGCTTACAGCCTCTGCTCTGGCTTTATATTCTTCCATATTCTCCCGGAAAAGCTTTCGCACTCTAACGGTATCCGCTCCACTTCGACGCAGATAAGCAGCTGCTTCAAACGTCCGGACACCTGTCTTATTAATAAAATTATTGGTATCCATCACAATACCGGCGTACATAGCGTCAGCTTCATCTACCTTCATCTTGATCTCATAGCCAATATACTGTAAAATCTCTACGACCATTTCGCAGGCAGAAGATGCATACGGCTCCACATAATCCAGTACAGCATGACGGATACTGTCATTTAACCGTCTGTGATGATCGATCACGACCACACTCGATGTCATATCCAAAAGCTGCGGGCACTCTGTATAACTGCCGCGGTTTGTATCCACGATGATCAGCAGCGTATTGTCCGACATCATTTCCTCAGCAGCTTCTCCATTGATAAAAATACTGTTCTCTGTTCCTGCTGCTGCATTTAAACGCTCTACAACAGGACGAATGGAAGAATTAATCTCATCCAGGACGATATGCACTCGTTTTCCCTGGGAAGCAGCAATTCGATACACACCAACTGCCGAACCGATTGCGTCTAAATCCGGGATTTTATGTCCCATGATCAAAACACTGTCGTTATTCATCAGTAATTCTTTTAACGCATGTGCTTTTACACGCGCCTTTACACGTGTTGTTCGGGAAACTGTCTGCGCACTGCCACCGATATATTCAATATCATCCCCCGTTTTGATCGCAACCTGATCTCCGCCGCGGCCTAACGCCATTTCAACGGCGGTTCGGCTGTATTCGTATCGGGTCTCATAGCTTCCCTCGCCCATACCAAGACCAATACTCATTGTAATATGCTGGTCATTGCCGATCTTAATATCCCGAATTTCATCCAAAATATAGAAGCGATCCTCTTTCATCGTCTCAATATTCTTCTGCGGAAGAACCAGAAAATATTTATCACGCTCGATCTTCTTCACAATACCGCCCATCCGCGAAAAATACTTTGTCACCTTACGATCGATATGCGCAATGATCAATGCCATCCGCACTTCCTCAATCTGACCGACAATTTCTTCATAATTATCCAGATAAGCAGTTCCCACAACAATACGCTGTTCCCGGATTTCTTCATCCATGCGGATTACTTCCGTTTCATCCATCATACACATGGTAAACAGCAGACTGTTCTCATCTTCACTTTCTTCCAATCCCACCGGAGTCGGAATTTCACAAAAGGCCACACGAAAATATTGGTCTTTCCACTGAATATGATACTCCTTCTCTTTCATATGAACGAGATCTACTTTCTTCAGCTCCGGAAACAACGAATGGATATTGCGAAAACTTCCCTGCTCCACAGGACAGATCTTTTGAAACGCTTCATTTGCCCAGAAAATCCGCCCTTTCTCATCAACCAGTACATAGGGAAATAACAGTTCCCGCATCAACTGATACTGCATCTGCGAATGATCCAGCACGCCAGTCATCCAAAACCGCTTCATCTCTCCCCGGCGACAAAGATAGAGCCACAATAAAATCCCGCCCATCAGCAGGGTAAAAGCCAGAATGATGATACCTGCACGGATACTTACTGCCCATACGCTAATTTCCATCAGGAAAAATAATAAGACCAGTAAGATCAGATGAAATGTACCGCCCCTCCAGCTTTTTAATAATTTATCTTTGATATTCATAAACTTGACACCTCATTCTTTGCGGTCATTATATCATTATAATTCATAAAAGAAAAGAGTTGTGCGATGGAAAAAACAGACGGAACGCGCTCCGCAATTGAAAACAGATACAAAAACCTATTGGATTTTTTCTCATTTAACGCTATACTGTAATTAAACTGTTTTCGCAGCCGCTCGTTTACATCGAACGATCGGAATCTTTTACGATTCGGTAAATGTTACGTATTTCTCAATCGGAAAGTACGACATAAGAAAGGAAATTTATGGAAGAATTAGGTGACAACCTACAACAATACTTAAAAGAAATCGGTCAATATCCTCGTCTGGATAAGGAACGAACCCTCTATCTGATCGAGCGTAAGGACTTCGATCCCGCCGCAAGAGAAGAATTGATCAACTGTAATTTACGACTGGTGGTCTACATCGTAAAATATACCAACCGCAAAGGAATGGATTTTATGGATCTGGTTATGGCAGGCAATGAATCGCTGATTCATGGAATCGATCTGTTTAAACCAGATTACCATACAGAATTAAGCACTTACGTCGTTCCCTGGATCAAACAGGCCGTTCATCGCGCGATCGCTAATCAGAGCCGCACAATCCGGATTCCGCTGGAGACTTCTGATCTGATCGATAAGCTGCATGTCTATATCAACAATTACAAACGGGATCATGGTGCAGAACCTTCTGATGAAGATTGTGCCGCTTTTTTAAATATCAGTATCAAAAAAGTTCGAAATCTGAAGGACTGGTCAAAGCCCGCACTTTCTATCGACACCACGATCAGCCGCGAGGAAAGCGAAGGAAAATCGTTGGGAGATTTTATTTCCGCATCCGACAACAGCTCGGTACCGGGCATGGAACCGCGCATCGACACGATCGAGCAATTTATTGAACAAGAAGCTTTGCTTGATGCCCTGAAAGTCCTAGATGCACGAGAAAAGCTGGTGATTGCACGCCGTTTTGGACTGGGCGGTACCGAAATCTGGACATTAGAACAAGTAGCCGATCAGCTTTGTGTCACCAAAGAAGCCGTCCGGCAGATGCAAATTCGCGCTTTACGCAAATTAAAAGCAGCAATCGACGGAACACCGATTCCACCTTCCAGAAAGCGCAAAACCAACCAATAAACGTTTTAAAACGGGAATGATACCGACTTTTTCTTGTCGGCAGCATTCCCGTTTTTTATAAAGTTCAACTTAATTTTCTTTGTATTCTTAATTCACTTCAAACCCGTTAACCGGTTTTAATCCAGATACACGATTTTATAAAATCGGCTGTACTGTGTCAAAAATTCTTTCAACGTCTTATATCTGCCGGAGCAGTCATTGATCTGAATATGTGAGCTTGATAATCGATTGGAATTGACATCATAGCCAGTTGCTACTACCCAGTGCTGCTTACCCGACGGTGTAAAAGCACCTACCAGAACTGGTTTCCCTTTTGCTAACTGCTTGTAAATATTGGCACTGTAATTCGAAGATGTATCTACGTGACTTCCGCTCGGCCAATACACACATCCATTTCCATCAAAAGAAAGTGTTTTCAGCATCTTAGTCGGTGTAATCTGCTTTCCTTGCTGATAAGACTGAATCTGTGCAAGTCCGCAAACGACACATCCAATCTGGCTGATCGTATAGCGTGTTTTTCCCAGCTTCAAATTCGCCCAGCGGGAATCTGTCTGAGAGTAGAACGGAACATCCAGATCAATTCGAGGATACTGATACTTTGGCATAGAAGGCTTGCTGCTCGAAGATGTGCTGGAATTTCCTGATGAAGACCCCGATGATGTCGCTTTGTCTGACATAATAATATAAGAAGCGTACACATAACCCTTTTTTCCGCCATAAGAAGCCTTATACCAGTTTGCATTATACTGATCTGTAATCTTCAAACTGCTTCCTCTTGGAATTTCCGCTAAAATGGAGGATGCCGTTGTAGCCTGCTTGCGCAGCTTTAAAGGAACTCCACCGTTTGTTACCTTTGCCGTGACCGGATATTCCTGATCAGATGAGGAAGACGATCCTGTTCCCGACGATCCGGATTCCGCAGCCACTTTACCGGAAACCTTCAAATACGTTTTGTAGACATAGCCTACTTTGCCGGAAACGTACTCAATCTTATACCAGTTTCCAGCTTTGCTCTTTACCGTTACCTTTGTCCCATCCTTCAAGCAGGAAATAACGTCATTGTTCATAGACGGACCGCTTCTTACGTTCAGATTCCCACCATTTGCTGTAACTTTTCCACTGGCAGACGCCGCAAAAGACACGGCTGAAAATCCAGGGAAACAGGTCATCAGCACTGCCATTGACAGAAGAATAGCAGCGAAACGGGAACAGACCCTTTGCTTTTGATTTTCTGCTTTCATAATTTTCCCTTTCATTCATAATTTTTTTCAACAACACCATTACGGTGTGGATCGCAAAATCATTTTCACAGCATAACAAGCAACAGGCAAAAAATATGCCTGCTGCCCCTGTTTTTTCTATGTGATTGTTAAAACGTTTTTTGGAAAAAATAATTACAAAATGCTAGGAATAAAGATAGCATATTTTCCAAAATTTGTAAATATGCACGAAAAAATTTTGACTGCATTTTGGTCGCTGCGTTTTCTTTTTCAGGCTTTATTGACCGACACGCAGCATTTCCAGAATCATAGAAAGTGCTTTTTCCACGTCAGGGATTTCTTCTGGATAACGACAGAAATATTTCGGCCAATTGCTGTGCTTAAATCCTTCCAGCAAGATCACATCCGCTTCCGGGAAAGCCTGCATAAACTCCCTCTCTGTGAGTTTTTTCGCTTTTTCTCCCTGTTTTACTCCGTTCTCACATGCCTGTTCCTTCGTCATCATCCAACGATTTTCCGAGAATACAACACTGCCGTAAGCCCCGGCTTTTCGATGCCGATAACTATCGGTTCCTGGTACATCCGGATCAAAATCATGACCATCATGCTTAATTGTTGCTACGCGGTACCCCATTTTGGTCAGACGTTCGATCAATTTCACGGTCAGCGTCGTCTTTCCGCTGTTTTTATAACCGGAAACTGCAAATACAACTGGATTCGGCTTTTTCGTTTCCTTAAAATGCTCCCCTTTATACAGACGCGGAATTCGTTTACCAATATCACAGACAAATTCATAATTAAACGTACCTGCCAAGGCCGCTGCTTCTTCGACCGTGATCTGTTCCTCACCATCACGTCCAATTAAGGTTACTTCATCTTCCACCTGTACATTTTCGATTCCAGTGACATCTACCATAAATTGATCCATACAAATCCGCCCGATGATCGGTGCCGATTTTCCATGGATCAAAACGCGTCCCTTGTTCGACAATGCCCGCGGATAACCGTCTCCATATCCAATATTGATCGTTGCAATCGTTGTTTCGGGTTCGGATGTTACAAATGTCTTTCCATAGCTAACACCCAGTCCAGGACCAACGGTTTTGACATGGACAACATGTGCTTTCCATTCCAATGCCGGTTTTAAATCCAGTGTACTCTTTTCCACTTCATCGGAAGGATACAGACCATACGTCACAATTCCAGAACGCACCATCTGGAAGCGATGATGATCAAACTCCATGATTGCAGCACTATTACAAACATGCTTGATCGGAATCTCGATTTCCCGCTCATTTAAAAGCTGCACAAAAGTATCATAACGCTCCATCTGCAGATAACTGTAATCCTTATCCAGTTCATCTGCCGTCGAAAAATGCGTAAACATCCCTTTGATCTGAATTCCCGGTAAACAGCTGATTTCTTTAACCACATCTGCACTCTGTTCATCCGGCAAAAAGCCAATCCGCCCCATGCCAGTGTCAAGCGCAATATGAATCTGCGCCTGCGTTCCCTTCGCAACTGCAATCTCACTTAACAGCTGCGCATCCTCCAACCGATAAATCGTCTGTTCAATCGCATAATCTATTAATTTTTCATACTGTGACCGCATCGTATATCCCAGAATTAAAATCGGAAGATTCAGACCAGCCTGACGCAGACGGATTGCTTCTTCAACTGTCGCAGCTGCATAATAATCCACCTCATCCTGTAAATATCTCCCGATCTCCACTGCGCCATGACCATATCCATCTGTTTTAATCACAGCCATGACCTTCACATCCGGTGCAATACAAGCTTTTACTGCTTTAATATTCGCTGTAATCGCATCCAGATCTACAATCACATAACTCCTTAAATCGTTCCTCATACTATTCCTGTCCTTATCGTATCATGATCCTTTTATTCGTTTCTTTTTCTGGGAACAACTCGCATTTTACTGTGCTCCCTGCTTCTTCAATACAACCAAAACGGTTTTGCAAAGAATTTTAAAATCCATCCACAAAGACCAATTATCAATATACTGCAGATCTAACTGCACAATTTTTTCAAAATCCTTAATCGTACTTCGGCCGCTGACCTGCCACATCCCTGTAATACCCGGTTTCATACTCAAACGCCGTTTATGGTGATCTTCATATTCCATAAATTCTTTCACAGTAGGCGGTCTTGTCCCAACCAAACTCATATCGCCTCTTAATACGTTAAAAAACTGCGGCAGTTCATCAATGCTGTATTTGCGAATAAATTTACCTACTTTTGTAACACGCGGATCATCATCCATTTTGAACATATTGCCCTTCATCGTATTCTGCTCCTGCAGCTCCTTCAATCGATCCTCAGCATCGCTATACATGGAACGCAGCTTATAAATAGAAAAAAATCGACCGTTCAAACCAACGCGATCCTGTTTAAAAATAAGCCCGCCCGGTGACTCAAGCAACAGTGGAATCGCAGTCACCGCAATAATCGGAATCGAAAAGATACAGCCGATCAGACTTCCTACGATATCAAACAGACGCTTTAAAAACAGCATCCGATAATCCTGCATATTGTGCGAAATCGTCAATACGGGATGTCCATTAAAATGCGTTACTTTCTTTTTATATTCGACAAAATCCTTTGACGAGAACAAATTCAAATGAACCGTCGTTCCCATGCTTTCCAAAGTTTCTACCAGTTCTTTTACATTAATCGAATTCTTTTCACTGTACGGCTCTATATAAAGTACCACCTCGTCCAAGGCTTCAGCAAGAACCCATTTTTCAAACTCATCCCGATTTGCTTTTACTTCAATGTCATGAAAACGCTGCCCCTTTAAATCCTGGTCCAAAACACAGAGACCAAAAATCTTTCGATCCCAGTCACTTCGGATTTCTTCACTGGCTTCTTCCACATATGCAGCATATGTTGCAAGCCCTACCTGAACTGCATGCTTTCCCTGACTGTAATACCGGACTACATAACGCTTAAAAACTACCGTAGCAAACTCCATCAGCAAAGTGTTAATGATAATAAAAGTAAAATATACGTAACGGGATTCCATCATAGAATTTCGTGTAACCATCATCAACACCGACATCACAACCGCAAAAAGAAGATTCTGACGGAAGATCAAAAGGCTGTTTTTCCAGAAGCGTTTCTGGAAAATCTGCTTATACGGATGAAAATAAATAAATGTGATAAAATATGAAATTGCAACCAGGACGTAATATCCTGTCAAATTTCGCTTCGCCCAGGGACGCAGCAACCCCATCTGATCGATCAACTCAATGGAAACCAGGCAGCTGATGGCCACACACAAAGCATTCATTAAATTCATTAATAAATAAACGGTCTTTTTCTTATTGTTGTACATATGCTCCAATACCTACATCTATATTTCTTGATTCTAGCCAGAACTCATACTTCCTAAATTCTATCCAGCATCTATATTTCCTGATTCTAGCCAGAACTCATACTTCCTAAATTCTATCCAGCATCTATATTTCCTGATCCTAGCCAGAACTTATACTTCCTAAATTCTATCCAGCATCTATATTTCCTGATCCTAGCCAGAACTTTATTTTTCCTATTATAATATGTCGTACTCAAAAAGTCCATATTCCAGCAGACTTTCCCTCTTAATCTTCGTTTTTCCACATTTTTTTCGAACTTGTCCACCTATTATAGGCATTTTTCCACATTTTTTTGTTGATATCTGTTTATAATCCACATGAAATACACATTTTCACGTGGATAACTAGTATTATTTTGTCTGTTTCCGCGAATTTCGTTTCTAATTGCAGCTTTTAAAATCCTATGCAAGTCCAGCCCTAGTATGAAAAAAGAACTGTTATACAGCGAAACACTTGGATTCTCGCTTATATAACAGTTCTTATAATTCGATATGTCTGCTGAAACAGTTCAGCACAGCTAAACTGTCACATCTTAATGAACCTGAGCATCTTGTACAGCATTTGTCGCTTTCAGCTGCTGAACCTCTTCATTCAAGGTCAGCATCCGTCTGTCAAGCTGATCGATGATATCCGCACAATTTTTCAATTCATCATAAATATGTTCCGGTGCATTGCCCTCAAATTTATAATAAATCTTATGTTCTAAACTTGCCCAAAAATCCATCGCAATCGTCCGAATCTGAATCTCTACTTTGGTATTCACTGTACCGGTGGAAAGATAGATCGGCACCGTTACTACCATGTGAAAACTTTTATAGCCATTCTCCTTCGGATGCTTTAGATAATCTTTGATCTTTAAAACAGCGACATCATCCTGTCTGGCGATCATGCCAGCGATTCGATAAATATCTGATGTAAACGAACAGATGATGCGAATACCGGCAATATCACAAAGATACTTCTCCATGTTCTCAAGTGTCGGTTCGTATCCGATTCGTTTCAGCTTTCTTGCTATACTGTCAGGTCTTTTAATACGTTGTGTTACATGCTCAATCGGATTGTAACGATGAGAGTGTACAAATTCACTGTTCAGAATATCAATCTTGGTACTGATCTCTTTTAAAGCGGATTTATACAAAAGCTCTGCTTTTCTCCACGCTTCTGTCTGAGCAGCAACCTCCTCCTGTATCGTCATGTCCATCCCCCGCCTGTTCTATTAATCATCCGGATGCCAGGATCTGCTGACTTAACATAGCTGCTTTCTGCATTCTTGTCAGTCTGACCAACGTAAATGCTAAGAAAACAGCTGCTGCGTCTTCGCCGGTTCTTTTGTGATCAGCTGGAATGTCCATCGGACAAAAAACAATCCTGCTGACCGATTACAGCTGAATATCCTTTAACAGGTCGCCAAGATTTGTAGAAGCTTTACCTTTTTCTTTGTAGTGGAAGGTTTCTTCCTTGGGTTCTGCTGCTTCTTCTGCTTTCTTTGCATCTTCTACTACAGCTCTCATACTCAGGCTGATCTTCTTCTTTTCATTGGAAAGTACTTTAACAGTTACTTTATCACCAACAGCCAGAACTTCTTCCGGTGTTTTGATTCTCTTAGTGCTGATCTGAGAAATGTGAACCAGACCGCTGATCTTGTCACCCAGATTTACGAATGCACCATAAGGCTGCAGAGATTCTACAGTACCTTCCAGTACGCTGCCAACTGTGATCGCATCGAATTTTTTCTTTCTTTCTTCTCTGCGTACTACTTTCTTACCAGAAAGAATCAGGCGTTTTTCATCTTCTTTTGCTTCGATGATCATAACATCAACAGTTTTACCTAACCATGATTCCAGATCCTCTACATACTCTGCTGCCAGCTGAGATGCAGGAATAAAACCACGAACACCGTCAATATATGCAACAACACCGCTCTTAACAACGCCCTTCACTTCAACCGTGATAACGGTATTGGCTTTCATCTTTTCTTCAAAATCTGCCCAAACTGAATTGGTTTCAGCAGCAGCAGCTTCTGTTTCTTCTGTAACTTCTGTAACTTCTTTTACCATTTCTTCGCTCATTTTCATTTACCTCCTGATAAAATTCGCGTATTTTTTATTATAACATCAAACCTATTGGATGTCAAAGATAACAGGCCGAATCATTCACCTTTTTGCTCTGCCTGCTCCGCTCTATAGCGTTCCAGCAGAGTATGAATCTTCTGGGCAGGATTGAGCAGCTCATGAATCGTCATATCATGGTTCAGTGAATCAATCAAAAGTGCCAGATATTTGCTGATATCGACATTCACATAATAGGGACGGGATAATAATTCTTCTTTCTGATAGATCAGATTGGTAGTCAAGATCCGATCAATAATTCCATGTTCATAGTACTCATCAAACTTAGCCATGCCATTGGTAAACAGACCAAATGTAGCACAAACAAATACTTTTCTCGCTTTACGGCGCTTCAGCTCTTTTGCAACATCAAGCATACTTTCACCGGAAGAAATCATATCATCAATGATCAGAACGTCCTTTCCTTCTACGGAAGTTCCCAGGAATTCATGTGCAACGATGGGATTGCGGCCATTTACGATCTTCGTATAGTCTCTGCGTTTGTAGAACATACCAACGTCCAGACCCAGCATATTCGCATAATATACAGCACGACCCATTGCACCTTCATCCGGGCTGATCACCATCATATGATCGCTGTCAATCTGCAAGTCTTTTTCCACGCGCAGCAGTGCTTTCATAAACTGATAGGTACACTGAATATTTTCAAATCCATTCAGAGGAATTGCATTCTGAATCCGGGGATCATGTGCATCAAATGTCAGAATATTATCAACACCCATAGCGGCCAGTTCCTGCAGTGCCAGTGCACAGTCCATAGACTCTCTGGTGGTACGTCTATGCTGTCTGCTTTCATATAAAAATGGCATCACAACTGTAATTCTTCTGGCTTTTCCGCCAACTGCCGCGATCACACGTTTTAAATTTGCAAAATGGTCATCCGGAGACATATGATTAACTTTGCCGCACATCGAATATGTCAGACTATAGTTGCATACATCGACCATAATAAACAGGTCATCGCCTCGAACGGAACGTGTCAGCACACCTTTTCCTTCACCGCTGCCAAAACGGGGAGTCTGCGCTTCAATAATATAAGAATCACAATCGTAGCCGCTGAAAGAAAGATCATCCTGTTCCGCATGTTCTTTCAATCTTTCCTTACGTCTGTCTACTAAAATGCGATCCACTTTTTCCATCAGAGGTCTGCATCCTTCCACAGGGATCAATCCCAAATGTCCTACCGGAATCGTGTTAAACGTGATATCATCCCATATATTGTTCATTTTTCCTCTCCTATGTGTTATTACGACTTATTCCTTCTCGCATAAGCGCTTACGGATACGAATATCCGCTCCATAAAGTTCCAGTATCTTATAATTACTGATCAATCGTGAACTGATACGCTCAGAATAACGATTATTGATCTGCGCCAGCGTTAAATTTGTGGAAATTACAACTGGCCGGCTGCTCCGTGCCCTTTCATTAATACAGGAAAACAGTCTGGAAATTGTAAAATTATTAGCTACCTCTGTACCCAGATCGTCAATAATCAACAGATCACAATCATAAATGTGATGGTACATCAATTCTTCTTCCGGTTCCGGAGTATCTTGAAACTGATGGGAAGAAAAAATTTCAAACAGTTCCGCAGCAGACAGATAGATCACCGAATAGCACTGATCTAACAGTGCCTTTGCGATACAGTGTGTTAAAAAAGTCTTTCCGACTCCGGCCGGCCCTGTCAGCAGAAGATTGGGCTTTTCCTGCGCAAATTCTACTGTCATCTCTTTGCAGAAAGCTGCAACTCGATGCATATTTTCCAGAGGACTTACACGCCTGTCCGATGCGGTATTATCATACCATTCAAATGAAAATGTGTCAAAGTTTTCTTTTTTCAAGATCTCCCGCAAATTGGACTGCCGATAAAGAAGCTCAATCTCCTTCTGCCGAAAACACCTGCATTTTTGAGAGTTTACATATCCAGTATCACGGCAAAGCGGACAGCTGTACTGCATCGAAAGCGCATCTTCCCGATAACCATTTGCTAAAAGAAGCACTTTTTTCTGCTCTTTTAAATCGGCCATCCGTATTTTCAGTTCCTTGAGCGAACCCTCATCGCCACTTAACAATTTTCTGGCCTGTCCAGCTGCCAATGTTGTGATCTCATCTTCCAGCTCCCGGATTGCCGGCACTTTTTGATAAATTTCCCGAATCCGTTCTTCTAACTCGCGAGAATGTCGGAATTTCAGCTGATTATATTCGCGTATAATCTCATCATATTGAGAATTTGTTAATGCCATACCTCTTGCAATCGCCTCCCTTTCTCTGCCTGTGTTTTTCGTCTTGTTTTGGTCGTTTCGCTTCCACCGGTTTTCCTTACTGTCTCATTCCTGAGGTTTTGCTCCCGGTGATCTTCCTTACCGTCTCATTCCTGTGGTTTTGCTTCCGGTGATCTTCCTTACCGTCTCATTCCTGAGGTTTTGCTCCCGGTGATCTTCCTTACCGTCTCATTCCTGCGATTTCGTTTCCTGCGGTTTTCCTTACCGTCTCATTCCTGCGATTTCCTGTCTTTTGCTGGTTTCGCTTCGGCTTCTCAGGCTTCTGCTTTCCAAGGCTGTTCACTCACCGCCTGCGTTAATCTGTTTTAACAGTGCATCATAATCATAAGTTCTTTGATCAAAATCATGGAACTGCGCACCGGGTTTTCGACCAGAGCCCCGATAACCGGCAAAGGAATCCGTCTTTTTCTGCATGCTGCTGCCAGTACTGTTTTTTAACACCGAACCTTTCGCAGCAAAACCATCTTTTCCGGTCTTTCCTTTTTGATTTTCCTCTTTCATCTTTTGAAATTGTTCATCCAGCCCTTGAACCTGAGCCAAACTGGAAATTCCTGCCTTTTTCCAACGGGAAAGGATTGATTCCACATAATTGAGATTCGGTTCATGAATCGAAATCATCGTCCGATTGCAGGCCTCGATCACCATATCCAAAGAAAATTGATACTCTCGAAACCAGCGATCAATAATCTTTTGCTCCGAAGGCGCTGGCTGGCGTCCATTCAAGCCCAATGCTTTCATAACTGCATATAAATTTTTATGGTGCAAAGGTGTATAAATCCTTGCCTGTTCTACCGTTGTAATCTTTTTCCGATGCCAGTCCAGTGCCACCGTTTCCATATAACGCACACTGCGGTGTCCGTTCGTCACGCAGGATTCCACCAGATATTCCAATAAAGACGGATTCATCTTCAAACCATCGTACAACCAGGCAAACGTTTCACAATCCGCTCTTGACAAAGTTGTACCAATATACTGCTCGGCAATAAACATTAACTGGCTGAATTTTTCATCCGCAGATATCGCAGCAAAATTCACTTGTCGCGGCGGAAGGGCTTCTTCTTCCCCAAAAGCCACTGGCGAAGAACTCTCCATAGTTCCATTGAAAGATTTTTCGAGCGAATTTTCTGCTCCTCCTGACAAAGTTCTTCCAAGCGGATTCTCCACTCCCCCCGGCAAAGTGCTGTCAAGTGGATTTTCTACTCCTCCTGACAAAGTGCTGTCAAGCGGATTCTCTGCTCCTCCTGCAAGCGTTCTAAACGATCCCTCCGATTGTTTTTCCGTCATGGTTCTGGAAATTCCTTCTGAAACTAGTTCTGAAGAGGACAAATCCGCTGCTGTTCCGGAAACTGCCGCCGCTGCTGCCTGTCCGTTTGCTGCGGGTGCCTGACTCATCAGCATTTCCCGCTCTGCTCCTGTCGAATCGAATCCATTTTGCTTCACTGCCGTCTGCATCGAATCGAATCCATCCAGCTTTGCTGTCATTTGCATGGAATCGAATCCATTTAACTTCGCAGTTCCTTCCATCGGATTTATGCTTTGCGGTACCTGTGGTTCGAAAAGCTGAATCTCTGCGAGTTCTCTGCTATTTGCCTGATAGCGCAGCTTCATCAGCCCTTTTCCTTCCCAATGACGCAAAGAGCGCAGGACATCGCTTTCACTGCAATCTAAAATATCCGCCATCCCGCTGATGGAAATTTCTTTCTGGGGATCCGTTAACAGCCTGATCAGCAGCAGATAAGTTTTCAAATGACTGGACCCCGATGTAATCATATAATAATCAATAAAAATATTCGAAATCAGGGTATATCCGCTTCCTGCCCCAATTACTTTCAAATGACTCATAACGTATGCTCTCCCCCGATAACTGTTATTTCCAATCGAATCTAGTTTATACACATCTTGTAAACGTGTTATCCACAGCTTATTTGTGTACAATGTGGATAACACGTTTTTAAATCTGGCAACTATAGGAAACAACTCCGCTTTTATTGCTACATTTTGTAAAATTTTCAGATAATTTGTGGATAAGTTATCCACAAACCACTAAAAATCCTAGCCCAATAAATTCTCTCCTACTTTGTAAATATCTCCGGCTCCCATTGTGATCACCAGATCTCCTGCTTCACAATTCGTCAGAAGAAATGTTTCAATTTCATCAAAGGAATCGAAGCTATGCGCAGTGGTTCCGAGTTTTTCAATCCCGTCTGCGATATCCTGTGAACTGATTCCCAATGTATCTGTTTCTCTAGCAGCATAAATCGGTGCCAGCAGCACTTCATCAGCTGCGGAAAGGCTGACCGCAAATTCAGGGAGAAGTGCTTTTGTACGTGTGTACGTATGAGACTGGAATACACACCATAATTTCCGGTGCTTCATTTCCTTTGCTGCGGCTAACGTCGCATCGATTTCCTGCGGATGGTGTGCATAATCGTCTACGATCGTCACACCGCCTAAAGTACCCTTATATTCAAAACGACGATGGGCATTGCCAAATTTTCCAAGACCTGCAGCGATTGCTTCGGGTGCAATTCCTTCTTCTAATGCGATTACAGCACAAGCCAGCGCATTTTTCACATTATGAATTCCCGGCACATTCATCTGAATTGTCGTAATCTTCACACTTCCTTCTTCAGTCTGATGCATCAGATCAAAAGAAGCCTTTGCCTGTTCATCATATGTAATTCCCGATGCCACATAATCCGCCGCAGCTCCTTCCAGACCAAAGGTCACGACCTGACAAGGCAGATCTGCTGTTAATTCCTGCCAATTTTCAATCTCACTGTTGATAACCAAAGTTCCGCCAGCAGGCAATTTTTCCATAAAAAGACGGAACGAATGGCGAATATCATCTAAATCCTTAAAAAAGTCCAAATGATCGGCTTCGATATTTAATACCGCAGCGATCGTCGGGTAAAAAGAAAGGAAACTATTTGTATATTCACAAGCCTCTGTAATAAAACAAGAAGATTCTCCTAAATGAAAATTCCCCTGAATACAGTCCAGCATACCACCTACGGTTACAGTAGGATCCTGCTTTGCTTCCAGCATAACCTGTGTAATCATAGAGGTTGTACTGGTTTTTCCATGTGTTCCGGAAATCGCAATCGCCGTTTTATAATTTTTCATAATCTGACCTAATAACTCCGCTCTGGTCAAACGCGGAATTTCCTGGCGGATTACTTCGGCTAATTCCGGATGATCTTCATGGATTGCCGCAGTATAAACAACAACATCCAATTCTTCTGCATGAATATTGGATGCTTTCTGCTGATAATAAATACGAGCTCCTTCTGCCTCTAAACGATGCGTCAGGTCGGATTCCCGCATATCGGATCCCGTTACGGTAAAGCCTTCTTTCATCAAAATTTCAGCAAGACCACTCATGCTGATACCGCCAATTCCCATAAAATATACTCTGCAAGGTTTTTCAAAATCAATCTGATACATTGCCATATCGTTTCCATCCTTCCTATGATTGCCAAAATCAATTTTTACAGTGAATCTTTTAATTTTTGTTCCAGGATCGCAGCGATCCGACCGGGCGTCAGCCCTTCTTCATCTATAATATAATCGGCGTACTTTTCATACTGTACCCCTCGTTCTTCCATCAGTTCTTTTAATCCCTGTCCTTCTTTCAGCGCAACACCGCGGTCTACCAGATCGCCCAGACGCGCCGCCAGTTCTTCATAAGAAACCCGCAAATAAACCACTAGACCCAGCTCTTTCAAATGTTCCATTGCTTCTTCACAATAAATCACGCTGCCGCCGGGCGCGATCACACTATGATCCGCCTCCAGATCGGCATTGACCTGGTTTTCAATCCGTTTAAATCCTTCCAGACCATCCTCTGCAATAATTTCTTTTAGCAGACGCTGTTCCTGCTCCTGAATCAACAAATCCGTATCTACAAAACGATAACCCAGGCGTTTCGCCAGCACAACACCAATTGTACTTTTTCCCGCACCCGGCATCCCGATCAACGTAATATTCTGATATTTTTTTCTGTTCATAAAGGAAATCCTCTCATGTTTCATTTATTTCGGTGTTTTTAGCGTGTTTCTTCAATCCTGCCAAATACAGCTTTCTTCTCAGGATCAAATCCGATCAGATGAATCCATCTGCATGTAAAACTTAACCCGTCGGGATAAAAACAGCCTGAAATCAACCGGCTGATTTCAGGCTATATCCAATTTCTTCTGCAAATTATTCTGCGCTTGTTTCTTCCTCAGTTTCTGCATCCGTAGAAGTCTGTGCAGATTCATCTTCTGCTGTCTGCTTTTCTGTATCCTGGTCCTCAGCGGTATCCTCTGCATCCAACGTATCCAAAATACCTGTCATATCACTGATCACTACGGAATCGCTGGTGTAATCCGGCTTTGATGCCAGATATTCTTTATAAGAATTCTTCGCTGTGAGACCTAACATCACAACCAAACCTCCTACTACTACAAGACCTGCGACCCATCCACCAATACGATACAGTCTTTTCTGTCTTTTCTCTTTCTCTAAAATCTCTTTTCTATGTTTTTTTTCTTCTTTATATTTATTTACTTTTTCTAAACTCATCTGCTACAAAATCCTTTCTTTCAAGTCTCATAAATCTTACGTCCAAAGCATTTGCTTGGTTCGTAATCACGCATTCTTTGTAACTGTTCAGTTTCAAGCAAAATTTCATAAAACAGATGTAAAATACTTACATTTTTAAGAGTGTTTTTAAAATTTTATTTACCTCTGAATAGTTACCATTATTTTATACTTCCTATGGAAAATATGCAAGTCTTTTTCAAAAGCATTTGCAAATTGCAAATACCCACAATGTTAATGAAAATTTCTTTGGAATCGTTCTGGTATCGGATTTTTCTGCGCGATTGCTTCTGCAAATTCCAAAATCGCCTGTTTGCATTCTGAAATCGCCTGTTCTGACCGGGCTTCCAACTCCCGACAGATCGGCACACAGGCCGGGTCTGCATGAGTCTGCATAACAAACTCCGCATACTCACTTTCTTTCCCAAATACCAGATGCAGTACGGCAAAGAGCAAACTCCGTTTCCAACCATAAGGACAATACAAAAGTCGTTTGATCAAACGCATCCGCTCCAAACTGAGACGCACCGAAAAAGTGGAAATTCCTCGATAAAACATCGAAATCGTCTCTGCTAATTCCTGTGACTCCTGCACCAAACGATGCGCCGGATAGCGCAGCGCACATTTCCCATCTCGTTCCATCAGATAACGATCAAATTCCGTCTCCTGCTTCATATGCGAAATGCCTGTTTCTTCTACCATCTGCTCCACAAATCCATGACAGGAGGAATCCAGCATAAAATGACAGATAAAGCCAAAAATATAAACACCTTCGGGCGAATCCAGACCTGTTACCTGAAGGATTTTCCGCGCACGTTCTAAAAAAACAGCCGCATTCTCCGCATGAATCTGATGCCCTAGCTTCATACAGCGATTTTTTACCAGAGGATTAAAAAAGAACAGAAAATCCGGTCCCTGCAGACCTGCCATATATTCTTCCGGATAGGAACGGATCACCTTTTTCAAATGATCCGGCATCTGCCGATAAACTTTCTTTCCAAAACGATAATGTGCATAAATAGCAGGCATATTTTCTCATTCCTCTCCTTATTCCGGTTTATTTGTTATTCCGGTTTATTTGTTGTCAAATACTGTACAGAAATGTACGCTTCCTGTCCCTGATAGCTGACTTTCCACCACCAGGTATCAGAACTGTCTAAAACTTCCACAGCCTCTCCCTGCTTCAAAATACCCAAAGCATCATAAGAAGGACCAGGGCCTTTTCGAACATTGACATCAATCACTGCCCATGCTAAGGATTCTTCTGAGGGAGAGCTTTCGGTCTGGCTGCTTTCCGTCTGTGAGCTCTCTGCCTGTGA
>CAZTHP010000003.1:31973-57619 GCA_964613155.1 uncultured Lachnospiraceae bacterium
CTGTGAGCTCTCTGCCTGTGAACTTTCTGCCTGACTGCTTTCCGTCTGTGAGCTTTCTGCACTGCTTTCCTCTGTGCTGCCGTTTGCTGCCAGTGTTTCCTCTGCCACTTTAATGATATCCTCTAAATTCTGATCGGTATTCATCGCTTTTACATACTGCGCAGACACATATCCGATTTCCTCATTCAAACGAATCTGAACCCATCCATTTTCACAAATACCGGTCAAAACAACAACCTGTTCTCCCGTTAAAGCCGCTTTTTTCTCGAAATCAGTACCAGGGCCGGAACGCACATTTACCGCGGAAATGGCCTGAATCTCCATTTCATTTACTGTCAGCATCTTAACACCCTCTGCTGCTTCTACGATTTCATTTCCCTGTTCGGTTTCGCTTTCCGCTGATGCATTTGTTTCATCCTCTGTTTCAGAAAAAACCAATCCCCAACGCGCCTGTGTTTCTCGATCTGCACGAGCTAATGAATCCGAATCTCCGGAACAACCTGCTAATACCCCAGCACTGACCACAAAAATTGCCAGCATCGTACTTAATTTTTTCATTTCTATCGTCCTCCAAATCTGCTTTCCATTTACCCATTATCCGCGATTAAGCTAAAATTATTATATATCACAGTGCTCCCACAAAGTCAATATTTAGACACCCTGGCATCGTACCATATTTGTATCATTTTATCCTGCTTTTTCAAAGAAACCGGACAAAATTCGCTTCCTGTTTGTGAAAACGACTCTTTCCTTGACACCTACCAGAAAACACGTTAAACTACCCTCAGAAAGGAAGGATGCAGGCTCTGGAGTATAACTGCTGTATCCTTCACAATGTCGATCAGGAGGGATCTAATGGGTAAAATCTACAAAGTGGAAATCATTACACGAAAAGAAAAATTTCAGGAATTAAAGGAAGCACTGAACGAAATTGGAATCGAAGGCATGACCGTATACGATATTCAAGGATGTGGCGTTCAAAAAGGAATCGTGACTTACTACCGTGGTGTCAAAACCGAAGTTCAGCTGATTCCGAAGATTAAAATTGAAACGGTGATCTCCGAAATTCCCTATGAAAAAGTACTCGAAACTGCTGAACGTGTTTTAAAAACCGGAACTGTCGGCGATGGTAAAGTATTTGTTTCTGAAATCACAGAAGTGCTGCGTATCCGCACAGGAGAACGTGGTGTCGCAGCCATCCAAAATAAATAATCAGCAAACAGACGAAAAGCAGACCCATCTGCTGCTTAACCCAAAGCCAAGCAAATGCATCTGCCATTTTATTTAAAAAACAAAACGGATTCTAACCGTACTCCACACGTTTAACAGCGCATAGAGTACGGTTTTCTATTTTGCTAATTTCGTTTGTCGTTTGCTCCATACTGGCAGCTTCTGCTGTCAAATATGCCGAAATAACAGTTCCTTGCATAAAGCAAGCCCTTCACGAAAGGTAAACGAAAGCCACATAAAAGGATCCGTTACCGCAGCAAGTCCTTCCACCTTCCATTTTCCCACAGAACGAGCAAGTGCCATTGCACGGTACATATGAAAATTATTGCTGCAGACCGCGATGCAAAGATTTTCTTCTGCTGCCTCGCCGTTCACTTCTCCAGTTTCCTTATGCTTTCCCTGTTGTTTCACATGAGAAAGGATTACTTTCCTCGAAAACTTTAAATTTTCCAATGTATTAACCGACTGATCTTCTAATAAAATACGAGAACCCGCAATTCCCAGATTCTGCAGATAACGGCTCATCGCCAGTGCTTCGGTAATATCTTCTCCCGGCCCCTGACCACCCGATACGACCAACATGCAGGATGGATGCTTTTTGGCATACGCAGCTGCTTTTTTCAAACGATACGATAACGATGTCGTAACACGTGTTCCGCGGACACAGGCTCCTAATACGATCAGATACGAGACTTCCTTATGCGGAACCACCCACATTTTCGAAAAAATCAGGCATTCCATGAGCAGTAAGATCAAACAGCCGATTCCTACTGCCATACACAGAAAAAAACGCCATTCTGCTGGAATCTGTTCCCATTTTCCTTCTCGTATCCCCCAGGAAATCGCTTTCAATGCAAGCCCGGATACCAGCCATATGTAATGAAAAGACGGGCGCAATCCTACATATAACATAATCCATACAAAATAACATAGGCAAAAAATCCCTGCCGCATTCCACAAATCCATTCCCATAATTCCATCCAATCTTTTCGTTCAATCTTTTCGTCCAATCTTGACACAGAACCAATCTTATCGTTTAATCTTGACACAGGACCAATCTTATCGTTTAATCTTATCGTTTAATCTTTTCCTCCAATCACAGCCCCCAGTTTCACAGGCTTTTGACCGCTTTCACAAGCTTTTGAACGCTTTTGCAGGCTTGTTGAACGCTTTACAGATTACCTCTCTGCATTCTACGCTCTACACTGTGCGCTGCGGAAGGACAATCGTAATCCGTGTACCGATTTCTTCATAGCTTAATACTTCAAAAAAACCACCGTGCTTTTCTACAATCCAGCGCGCGATCGAAAGTCCTAATCCACTGCCGCCGGTCTTTGAATTTCTGGCGGGATCGCCTCGATAAAGCCGTTCAAACATATGAACCATGTCCTGTTTTCCAATCCCCATGCCATGATCCTGCACTTGAATGCAAACCTGCTCCGGCTCTCTGCGATAAAGACGCAAACGAATTCGACTGCCGGACGGACTGTATTTCGCTGCATTATCGATCAAAATCCGTACCGACTGTTTCAGCATCGCATAATCTGCCTGTATTTGAATATTTTCCGAAACCTGCAGTTCATAGCGATGGTTTGTATCGATCATCTGCGATTCTTCTGTAATTTCTTCCATCATAGCCAGTAAATGAACCGGCTTCCATTCAAATTTCTGCCGCCCCGCATCGCCCCTTGCCAAAAACAGAAGCTGCTCGACCAAGGTATTCATATGATCGGCCTCGGATTTAATAGCAGAAATAGATTCCTCTAAAATATTTTCATCTAATTTACCCCATCTGTCCAGCAAATGAATATAACCCTGGATTACAGCAATCGGGGTACGCAGCTCATGGCTTGCATCGTCAACAAATCGAATCTGCTGTTTATAGCTATTATGAAGCCGTTTCAGCATATTATTGATCGCTGCTTCCAACCCCTGCAGATCGGAATCACCGGTATTTAATTGAAGCTCCGGAGAAGTTCCATCAATATGTTCAATTGCTTCCTCCAGATCGTAAAAACGTTCTGGCGTAATATTTTTACTGGAAATTTCTTCCGCTGCCAGTGCAATTTCATCAATTGGCTTTAAATATTTCCGATAAGACTCCGTTCCGTTCAGAAAACCGATCATCCAGTAAAAAAGGGCAATTCCCACTCCCACCAAAAAAGGAACGGAAATTCCTTGCAGAAACTGTCCGAAAGCGGCTCGATAAGAATTTCCTTTCTGATCTACTAAAACGTAAAAAATCGCCTCCCAGTTTCCAATATCGCCTTTCAAATAACGTTCTACTGCTTTTGCGCCTTCTGGAAGCAGCATCTGTTCTGCCGCCATAAGCCAGACCAAAACGATCACCACCAGAATCAAGCACACCGAAAATATTAGATTTCCCAGTCGTTTCCATTGATTCGCCAGATTTAGCTTCCAGGCGATCGAGCTAGAACGATTCGAAGACCGCTGAGTTTTTGCATACTTCTCTTTTTTCGTTTCCATTTCGTTTCCTCTCCTGAACCTCGTAACCTACAATCCTGCAATGTATCAAATCTCGATCCTCAATCTTCCGCTTAAACTTTCAAATCTCGATTCTTGATTTTTCGCTTAATTTTTCAAATCTCGATTTTTGATTTTCAATCTTTCACTTCAATTTTCAATTCTTGATTTTGATTCTCGATCTTCCACCTGAATTTTCAAATTTTGATTCTCAATTCTCGATTTTCCGCTTAAACTTTCAAATCTCGATTCTTGATTTTTCGATCCTTCCTCCGGATTTTCCCGCTTTCACTCCGCACTGGAAGAATCCTTGATCACATACCCTACACCGCGCACTGTTAGAATAAACTTCTCACCCACCGTGTCATCAATTTTCTGCCGCAAAAATCGAATATAAACGTCTACAACATTCGTTTCTCCGACATAATCATATCCCCAGACTTTACTTAAAATTGTATCGCGGGACAGTACAACATTGCGGTTTCGCATCAATTCCTTCAAAAGCTGAAATTCCTTATTGGTCAGTGTAATCTCCTGCCCATTCCAGGTCACGGTATGGGCTGCTTCATCCAGAACCAGTCCCCGTATCTGCTGAATATGTTCTTTTTTCTGCGCCTGTTCTGCTTCCTCATGTGAATGCTTGCGCAGCACCAGACGAATACGCGCCAAAAGTTCTTCTACTGCAAACGGCTTCGTCATATAATCATCTGCCCCCATATCCAGCCCATTTACTTTATCCATCACCTGATCACGAGCCGTCAGCATAATCACGGGAAGCTCTGAGGTCTTGCGCAAACGCCGCAAAACCTCCAATCCATTAATTCCAGGAAGCATAATATCCAGAATCATCAAGGAAAAATCTCCGGCAAGTGCTGCTTCTAATCCGCTTCTGCCATCTTGACATTTTTCCACTTCATATCCTTCATGAACCAGTTCCAATTCCAAAAAACGAGCTATTTTTTCCTCATCCTCTACGATCAATATTTTCGTCATCGATAAACTCCCTTACCTTTACTTTAATTGTTTCCGCACATGATGCCATCTGATCCATCGTATGATTTACCTGCTCCGTTCCCAGATCGCGACCCTGAAATGCATAGCGAAAACCGGTTAGCAAACCGATACAAAAAACGATCACTGTAATCCAAAACCAGATAATCAGCATACAAAGCGGAACCAGCACAGGAACCCGAAGCACTTCTCTTTCTTTCCGACTCACCACAAAATCATTATCCAAAGTCTTTCGAAACAGTTTCTTGAAAATTCGCTTTAACTTTGTCATCGTCGATTCTTCTCGCTTTCGAGAAGCCGTTACCGTTACCTGCTGAAACTCCTGACTTGCCTGACCCTTAGTCGAATACGCACTTTCCTTTTGCGTATACTCCGTTTGATCAGAACCTGGAATCCGTCCTGCTCGTTCCAATTCCAGCATACAATCCAAAATATCCCACTGATGTTTTTCCAAAAGAGCTCTGGCCTCTGCTTCTTCCATCGACACTTTTTCAACCAGTTTCTTAATTAATTCATTTTTTTCAATCTCGTTCATTTAAAATCTCCTATCGTTTTTATTTTATCATTTCTTTATCAATCCCTGCAATAGAAATGATAACGCAGCACTCTGAAAAAAAAGGGGAAACTCTATTAAAATTTCATGAAAAAAAGCTAAAAGTTGTTTTAAAAATGAGGTACCCACGCTACAATCCGTTGTCTTATCAGAAATCAATTGACAACAGAATAACAAATTGTTAAAATGGCTTTAATGATGGCTTTGTATGAATTTTTGTGCAATTTTTATAAAAAATCGATCAGAAACCCTATTCTCTTTCGACTATGGAACGTAGGGAGAACCGAATGCTGCAAGCCAAAAGGCGCGCACACCAAAAGCGAAAGCGATATTCTGATGCGACATCAAGAAAAGTGCACACATCAAAGCTGTCAAAAAAAGAGGGTACGTATTTAAATTACGGAAAGGGGTAACATAATGAAAAAATTAAAAGTTGTAGATCAGGCTGCATGTATGGCCTGCAAACAGTGTGAAGTTGTCTGTTCAGAAACTTTCTACAAAGAATATGATCCGGACTTATCTTGCATCCGCATCGGCGAAAAGAAAGAGGCTGTAAAAACCAACATCTGTGTACAGTGTGGTAAATGTGCAAAAGCTTGCGAACATGATGCAATCACTCAGAATGCAAAAGGTGTTTATGTCATCAACAAGAAAAACTGTGTTGGCTGCGGCAAGTGCGTAGAAGCCTGTCCTTTCGACGTTATGTGCATGCCTGAAGGTGCTGAAAATCCTTCCAAATGTATCGCTTGCGGTAAATGTGTAAAAGCATGTCCCGTTGATGCAATCGCTGTCGTAGAATCATAAGATTCTCATCTCGTTTTGACAGCCAATCCATAAGATTGCAGCCTGTCACTTGAGACAATAAAGAAATAAAACGGACATGTTTGCCCCATGGGATTTCCCATCAAACATGTCCGTTTTTTGTAACATATAAGAGTATCGGATCATCCAATGTGTCATCCCCCGTGCTTCAGCTATGGGGATATAAGAGACGTTCATTGTATCCTAAATCTGCAATCAGGATTCCATTTTCCGAATCAATTTTTCATGCATTACAACCATTAAAACCAAGATTCCCAGTAAATAGATCGGCAGCAGCGCAACTGAAATCGTATCTGCAAGCAAACCAAAAATCGGCGGCATAAAACAAGTTCCCACATAAGCACTTGCCATCTGTACACCTATGATTGCCTGAGAACGATCTGCTCCAAAATGCTGCGGTGTAGAGTGGATAATACACGGATAGATCGGCGCACATCCCAAACCAACGACCACAAAGCCCACTAACGCCACCGATGCGCCAAGCGGCAGCAGCATGATCAAAATTCCACATCCAATTAACCCCTGACCCAGCCGGATCATTTGACAATCATTTAACTTCATCGTCAGGAAACCGCTAAATGCCCGTCCAATCGTAATGCCGATAAAAAACATACTGGCAAATTTTGCAGCAGTTTCTGCGGAAACGCCTTTTTGCAGATTCAAATAACTGCTCGCCCACAGTCCAGCGGTCTGTTCCAATGCGCAATAGCAGAAGAAACAAAGCAAAACCTCTTTCACTCCTTGAATTTGCAGGATTTCCTTCAAAGAAAGAGCTTTTCCTACCACATGTTTTCCCGATTCATCAACCGCAGCAGTCCGTTCCTTCCAAAGCGGCAGACTAAACAGCAAAATCACCGTCAGCACAATTTGAATCATACCAATCGTGCGATAGCCGCCATTCCAATTTCCACCCTGTGTGATCACGTAACCCATCACATAAGGACCAACTGACGCGCCAATTCCCCACATACAATGCAACCAGCTCATATGCCGGCTTTCATAATGAAGTGCCACGTAGTTATTCAGCGAAGCATCGACACTTCCTGCACCCAAACCATAGGGAATCGCCCAAAGACACAGTTGCCAAAAAGAACCACTAAGTGAAAAACCAAACAGCGCACACGCAGTCATCGCTACGCTGACAGCTGTCACCTTACCCGTACCAAATCTCCTGGTCACGCGATCACTTTGCAAACTGGAAACAATCGTTCCCATCGCAATAATCATAGAAATCACCCCAGCATATGAAACCGGCACTTGCAATTGCGTATACATAGTCGGCCACGCCGAACCCAATAGAGAATCTGGAAGCCCCAGACTAATAAAAGATATGTAAATAATGACTAATAATAACTGAAACATCGCATTTACCTCCTTTTGTTCCAATCTTCCTGCAAATTTCAACAGTCTTAAAAGCAGCTGCACAATCCAGTGAAATCCTTTCCCAGCTGTATCATCCGCTTTCTGATCTGCTAAAATTTCTTCCAGCTGTATAGTATAACCTGCTAATGATCTGCCAAATCTTTCCCTGCTGTATCATCAGCTTGGCTGTCGTTTCACTGCTATAATAACGTCTCAATCTACTTGACGCAATTCATATCACGACCTATAATACAACAAAACCGACCAAAGGAATATTTCCACGCAAAATCTCAGATTGATCCAATACAGATACCATAAATTCCAAAAGAAAGGAACTCCCTCCTATGAAAGAACCCACTTGCAGTTTAAGTACAAACAGCGCCCAAAAAGAATTGCAGCCACATGGAACTTCTGAGTTTCCCTGCGCTGCATATGCCTCTACCCTCGGAAATCTGCCTGCTGATGCTGTTCCGTGGCATTGGCATGAAGAAATCGAAGTCATCTTCCTGCAAACAGGTACGATGAAATTACAGATTCCCGGCAAGGAATATTATTTTCACGCAGGAAGTTTGGTCATTCTCAATGCCAATCTCCTGCATTATATCATCGGACATCCGCATTGTCAGATTCAATCTCTGGTCTTTTCACCGTTTTTGATAACGGGAAACAGCAGTACGATCTTTTACAAAAAATACCTGCATCCACTTCTTAGCTGTACACAGTTTACTTTCCTGCACGACACAAAGTCTGAACATTGCCGTGCTTTTCAGAATGCATTTTCTGCTTTCGAGCAGCAAACATTTGCCTTTGAATTTACCGTTCGCGAACAGCTGACTGCCCTTTTGCTTTCCTGTTTTCAAACACTGGAACCACAACTTTATGCCGTCCAGCCGTCAAAAAGCACTGACACTCTGCGCATTGAAAAAATGCTGGAATTTATTCAAAGTCACTACCAGGAGCCCATCCATTTAAATGAAATTTCACAAGCTGCCAATTTAGGAGAACGCGAGTGCCTGCGCTGTTTTCATCGCACAATCCAGGAATCTCCCATTCAATATCTCCTAAAATACCGCTTAATGCAAAGTGCTTCCATGCTTTTGGCTGAACCTGCTGCTAGTATCGCGGACATCGCACTCGCCTGCGGCTTTGATCACCCCAGTTATTATGCCAAACAATTTCGGCGCTTTTATCAATGCTCACCCAAAGACTATAGAAAAAGAGAGCCAATACAGCCCTAAAGCGATATTGCTCTCTTACGATACAAAAATTTTTCCTACAAAAGTCCCAACAGCTGAACCAGAATTCCCCAGAAAACACCTACACCATATAAAATAGCCAAAATCTGCAGATTTTTCTTTACATTTCGATGCTGACGGAATAAAACCAATACACCCACGCCGGCATTTACCAGCAAACCTGCCATCATCGCACCGCCATTTAACAAGCCCTCCAGATACAAACGGGTAATAACGACTGACGATGCACAGTTCGGAATCAATCCAACCAGTGCCGCCACGAGCTGACCGACAACGGGAAGATTGAAGAGAAATCCAGATAAACGTTCTTCTCCAATTCCTTCAATCGCCAGATTCAACAGCACCGTAATCAGGAAAATATACAAAATAATCTGCAGCGTATGTAACAGTGCAGAACGCACAATACCGCCTTCTTCACAATGACAGTGTTCATGCTCACAGATAGAATGAATATCCGCTTTCTTTTCCGGATGATGAAGCATCCGCATCACCAGCTGGTCGATCACCAGACCGGTTACAATACCCATCAGTGCCTTCATTGCCAAAATCTTACCGATCAATCCCGGTGCAACCTGTTCGGAAATTAAGATGGGAAGCATCTCATCCGATGTCGATAAATAAATCGCCAACAGCGTTCCTACTGTAATCAGTCTGCCCGCATATAAGCTGGATGCAGACGCAGAAAAACCACACTGCGGAATCACACCCAGGATACCCCCCCATATCGGACCAGTCTTCCCGGCTTTGCGAATAAACTGCGTAGTCTGTTCACTCGTTTTATGCTCCAGATATTCCATCAATAAATACGTAATAAATAAAAATGGAATCAACGAGATCGTATCGGATATACTGTGTTCTAAAACATGTTCGATTAATTCCAGTTTGCTGCCCATATCATTTCCCCCTTCTTCAAACGGTATTGATCGCAAAATGCATCTTACGTACTGTATCTTGCATCTTATATTCAAATTTGCAACTCATTTGCGTTTTATGGGGTAATTATAAAGAGAAATCTTTGGCTTGTCAAGGGAAAAATTTACTCGAAATTACAAAAATTTACTCGAAATTACAAACTCAATCGTTATTCTCCTGACATTCTTCACAGATTCCAAATAAACTGGAACCACTGCATTGCAGGGTAAAATGGTGATGTTCCTGTAAATGACTGCGGATTTCTTCCATAAACCCACAATCCAAATGCACAACCTTTCCACATTTCGCACATTTAATATGCAGATGTTCCTCACACCGATTTCCTTCGCCTACATACTGAAAACCAGCACTTTCCCCCTTCTCAGAGGTATATTTTAAAATCTGATTTTCCTCCTGCAGCTTCTCCAGAAAACGATAGATCGTTGTCACATTAACGGAAACACCCTGTGTCTCCATATGCTGCGAAATATCACCAACCGAAACGATGCGCTCCTGATTTTTTTTCAAATATGCCAGCATCATGTCACGGTTTTTGGTTCGATAACTTGTCACTCTAGTCATGGTATCTCCTATTTTCCTATATTTCGTTCTTACAGACTGTTCCGCCTTACAAAGTCAGAACAGTCTGCTTAAATTCACTCCATTAACACTTCATTTCCCAAGTAAAAACATAAATTTATAACATTGAGAATAAATCCCATGATAACATCATCCATTTTTTCCGTCAATATCGTGCTTTCATTTCTCCACAAAATAAACAACTTTCAAGAGACTTTCACCAATTTCTTCTGCCTAAAGTGCTGACTACGATGCTAAATTCATTATCGAACCAATCATCCTAAATTTTCAAATCTCAAATTTAATTTCAATCCGATTACAAAATGCCAATCGTTGCAAAAAGAACTGCTAAGACTGCCGCCAGGAATGGTATGATCGTGGTCGTTACAAACGCATGAATATATCCTTTTCCAATACTTTCATCGCAAAGTCCATAAACGGTTGTAACTCCTCCACAGTGTGGTAATGAATCAAAACCACTGGCAGCGATACTAACAATTCTATGTAAGGACTGCGGATTCGCTCCCATCGCAAGCCAGTTCTGACCTAATGCATTTAATGCTATCGCCTGTCCGCCGCTTCCGTTACCAGTAATTCCGCACATAATACTGGTTGTAAGTAAGGACGAAATATATACATTTCCTGAGAAATTCAAAAGCCAATCCGATACCAGAGCAAATCCAGGTGTTGCCTGTACAACAGCACCAAAAGCGATCATACAGGTAAAATTCATCAACGGAGAAGTCCATTCTTTTGAACCATCCATAAAAGCTTTTAACAATGTATTAAATTTTTTCGGATTCAATATAAAAATCACAACGATTGAAATAAACATGGCCGTATTTACTGCCGTGATCGCATCGAAAGTAAAACCAAACCATCCTCCAGAAAATGCAAGATACAGTACCAGTAAAATAACCAGAGGTGCAAATGCTTTCCAAACACTAGGACAGTCTTCTCTGCGAACTTCACCTTCCATTTTTAAATTAATTTTTGAATTCGAATCAAAACCAATACCCTTTGCATGGTAACGTTTATTCTGCCATTCCAAATAAATCCATCCTGTCAGGAAGATCAAAACACCGCAAATAATGCCGGAAATCGGAGCAGCCATCGGTGTTGTTCCAAAAAAAGTTGCAGGCAGAATATTCGGATTTTGCGGACTTCCAGGCAACGCTGACATCGCAAAAGTAGCTTGCCCCCAAGTAATCGTTGCCGGAAGTAAGATTTTTGGTACATCAGCCTCTTTTATCAGAACATAACCAATTGGCAAAACGGTGAAAACAACAACCATTGCACTAACACCGCCATATACCAGTACACCTGTCGTGATTCCTATAATAAACAGCGCACGTTTTTTTCCGAAAATATCTACGAAAGTATAAGCGATTCGATGCGCCGAACCCGATGCACCGATTACTTTACCATAAATCGTTGCCAGTAAAAATACAAAAAACATTTTACCAGTAAAACTCAAAAATCCCGGAACATAAAATTCTGTTAAGCTTTGCCATACACCAAATCCATTGGTTAATCCTGCAACTAATGCTGCAACGATCGAACTAACAATTGCACTGCATCCCTTACAAATTAAAAAAATAAGAACTGCAATTGCCAAAATAAGACCAATCAGGTTCACTACTGTCATTTTATTACCTCCTATCGTACTATAAAGTCATCCAAAACTCCTTAATCTCCTGTATTTCAAATGTTACTTGCGAAAGAAATCATCTCTTGCCTGAGCCATCATCTGAACATTTTCTAATTTTGCATTAAACGGAACGTCGCAGCCAGAGCATATCATATATCCTGTCGGTCCCATAATCTTCAATAAGTTTGTGACATAATCATAAACCTTTTCCTGTGTACCAAATGCCAGTAATTCAGCCGGTACATCGCCCATAATGCACATCATATCGCCTACGGTTTCTTTTGCTAATTTCATGCTAGTTTTACCATCAAGAGCCATAACGCATTTTCCTTTCGGGAAATCACGGAATTTCTCAAGTCCCAAATCCCAGCAGGAATCTAAATGGATAAGCGGAAGCACATCATAATTTAAACAAAGATCAACTAACTCACGAATATAAGGCCAGGAAAATTTCTCAAACATTCCAGGAGAAAGCATACTAGGAGTTCCTCTCCAGCCGCCTACCCAAACACCACACGGCTTTTTATCAGATTCAAACTGCTTCTGATATTTATCCATGTTATAGGTGTGGATTACTTTGAAAACTTCTTCTACTTTCTCAGGTTCTTCCATTAAATCATCAACCAAAAATGTTTCCATAGAACGACCGCCGCAAAGCATCTCAAATGGACTCATAATATTGCCCTCTTTTATACACGGCAGCTCTGCATCCAGAAAACGCTGTTTTGCGATCGGACCATATTCCATTACTTTAGCGGCTTCCTTCAAGGGATTTCCCAGACGATTCATTAAATAATCGTTATACCATTCTTCCCATCCATTCTCTAAAATCAGATCATAATCATCTTCTGTGATCAATTCCATTTCCAGTACCTGCCATAATTCATTATCGGGCAATTCTTTACCCGGTACACGAATCTGTGACAGCCACATGCCCGGAAGAACATAAGGGCTGGAAAGACGAAGCTGTACACCATCAATATCACCGCACTTTTTAACCCCTTCAATATTACAAGTACAGTTCAACTCCATATCTTCAATATAATCTGCCAGTTTTACACCACATGCAGCTGCATTAAACGCTGCATTTCCTGAAATAACAGGGGCTCTATCAACTTCTTCCAATGCAATAGCCGCTTTGATTCTATTGATACGTTCTTCATATAATCCCATAAGACTTCTCCTTCCATCATTAAAGATTCAAAATTTTATCACTATAACAAAATCATTTTACGCGCATATCATGAATTTCTATAATCCTATTTTACATTGTTCACTTCGTAGAGGCATTAGCTATAAAGTTAAATTCACTGCCCTTTTAATTTGTGCAAAAGGTACAAGTCCAGACTGTATTTTTATGTTATAATCAAATCACCTGTAAATCATCTCAAGCGCAAGTATAATATAAGGAGATCCTATGGAATTTAGTTTAAACATGTTACAATCCGAATTGCAAAAAAGGGGATTCATCTCTACTATTTCCAGCCGAAATCATACTTTTTTCAAAAACATCAAATTCCTGCGTGAGACTAACGTCGAATTAACTTCTGAATACTTATATATTCCTTATAAATTGAGTTTTGACTGCACGATATTGCCTGATAATATATCTGTTATTTTAGATAAAGTCCCTGAAAACCCTATACGATGCAGTTACCTTGCTTTTTCAGAGGAGGATAATACATTTGATCAGATCATGAATGAGATTTTTGAAATCTTAAATTCTTTTCACGAACTGGAACAACAACTTACTAATTGCTGTTTTCAGAAAAAAACACTGCAAGATGCTGTAGATGCGCTTTCTGCTTTTATGAAAAATCCTGCTTATGTAATCGATTCCAGTTACAAACTACTTGCAATTGATTCCTCCGAGGATCTCAAATTCAGCAGTATCACATTAAAAAGATTAATTGAACAAAAATATATGCCAATTAATACCGTAATTGAAATTTTAAACAGTGAAATCTGGTCACAGGCAAAATTTTCAAATACTCCTATTTTAATGAATATGAAAGAATTTTATTGCCCGTTTATCAACTACAGAATCCTGGATCACGACAAATTACAGGGTTTTTTGATCGTTGTTGGGCTGAAATGTCATTTAATGCCGGGAGATTTGGATTTAATTCAAAAAATAATGCCCTATATCAATCAACTGGCAATGAACGAAATCACATCACCTTCTTACAAAGGCAATTATTATGAACATTTTTTTAAAGATGTGATATCTGGAAATCTGAAAACCCAAGAATTGATTGCAGAACAGCTTACGCCCATTCAATGGAAGCTTCAGGATACATTCTGCATTTTAATCAGTCAGCTGAACCCTCATAATGAAGATTTAAATCAAACGGTATTTAATCGAATTATGCATATTGAAAATGGAAAACCTGTTATTTTCGATGATTTCTTATACTGTATCTTCAAAATTGACTCAACACAAAAATACCAACAGATCATACAAGAGACAACGCAACTGTTTAATATCTTTAAACACAAAGCGGGCATCAGCGAACCTTTTACAGGGTTTCATAAAGTCAGTCATTATGCAAAACAGGCCAAAGTCGCCTTAACAATCGGTGCCGAAATGGCACCTGAAATAAAATTATATCAATATGCAGATTTTAAATTGCAGCATATTTTTAAGATTTGCGAACAAGAAATTGATATTCATACTTGTATCCACAGTGCAATTATAAAACTGGAACAACATGATATTGAAAATGATACTGAATATTCATTTACTTTATATCAATATTTAAGAAATGAACGAAAACTTGTCGATACTGCCAAATGTTTAAATATTCATCGAAACACTTTATTATACCGCATTGAAAAACTTCACAGCTTAGTTGATTTAAATTTAGAAGACCCTGATATACGATTATGGCTTCTCTTATGCTATGAAATGAAAAAATATTTAAGTAAAAAATCTTTTTTTGCAGATTCTTGCCTAAAATAATTCCTGTACAGTTTTCTCTGCTCAAAAAAGCTGCGCACCCATCATGACATCATCCTGGTGCGCAGCTCATAATCCCCGGCAGTATCCTATCTAAAAAGTGTTACTCCCAAACTCATTTTACATTTTCATAAAATGAAAGACAAAAGCTTCTATTTTTAAGATAACATGGTTCTGTATCCGAAATCTATCACTTCACAAATCGTTCGATCACGGCATTTAATTCTGCAATATACGCAGGAGTTGTTCCACAGCAGCCGCCAACAACCGATGCGCCTGCCTCTAAAAGCTGTTCCATATAAGAACCAAACAATTTCTCATCCATACTGTAAACAGCCTGTCCTTCATCGGAAATCTCCGGCATTCCGGCATTTAACTTGGCAATCACTGGAATGGAGAGACGTTCCTTCATACTGCGCACAACTGCCAATGCCTGATCCGGCCCCATGGAACAGTTAATTCCCGCAGCTGCTGCGCCCATTGCCTCTACATTCTGAACAGCGTCTACTACATTTCCGCCAAATGGCAACGTTCCATCCCCTTCTACTGTAAAAGAACAGCAAACGGCAATATCGCTGACAGAAGCAGCAGCATCCAGTAAAACCAAAGCTTCTGCTTCGTAAAGAAGCGTTTCGCCTATAATCAAGTCAACTCCTGCATCTACCAGATAACGAACCTGCTCGGCATATGCATAAAACAATTCCTCATGGCTGATCGGACCGCCCGGTTCCAGCATTTTCCCGCAAGTTGTCATATCACCAGCTACCAGGATCTGATCTCCAACTGCACGACGAGTCAGAGCCGGTAATTCCCGATTAAAACGCTCTACCTGACTTGCCATTCCCATTGTTTCCATACTGATGCGATTTGCAGAAAAAGTCGGGGCATAGATTACCTGGCTTCCTGCATCACGATATGCGCGCTGTAAATCCTCTGCTACCTGCGGATGCTCTAAAATCCACTGCTCGGAACATACCCCTCTGGGCATTCCCGCTAAAATCAAATTAGAGCCCATCGCCCCATCCAAAAGCAGCGGTCTTTTCTCTGTCAATTTTATAAATTCTTCTCGATTCATTTTACGATCATCGTACCTTTCTCTGAAACTCCAAGGTTAAAAACACATGGGATTCTTCTCACTATTTTTTTGCCAACTCCACTCCAAAAACACATCCTAATTCCTGGCAGAAGTGTTTTTTAAGGAAGAAAGCGTTTCTATCCGCTTCATCATACCATATATTTTTTTTTGCTACAAGAATTGTTATCATTCCCTTCTATTGTAAAATACCTGCATTTTTAAAAACTCATTGCGCAAACCAGCAGAAGCTTATAAAATAGAAAGCAAAAAGGCACGAGAATCGTTTACAAAACGAAAGTTCAATGTATTAAGGGATACATTTTATAAAAACAAAACTCAGTGTATTCAGGGATAATTTTTATAAAAACAAAGCTCAGTGTATTCAAGGAGAAATTTTATAACAACAAAAGTTCAGTGTGTTCAGGGGGAAATTTTGTGAAAACGAAACGTAATCGGTCAAAAATAACATTTGAAACGCATCTTTATCTGGTCCAGCTCGGAAGCATCCTGCTTTCGATCATCATCTGTGTCTTATTTTCCCTCTTTATCAACGTCTCCTCCCAGCTGCAGATCATTGGAGATAATTTGTTAAATACATCCAATACCTTATCCGCCAGCCCAACGATTCTAAATATCGTAAGACTGCAGTATGTGCCGGAAATCTGGCAGCTTTATCTAGATGAACTGTTAATCGATATGCCTTTGACTGACTGTTTTATGCTGGTCGATAAAAATGGGCAGATTCTCTACCATACAGACAGCGAGCTGATCGGAACTTCTATTGATGAAGCATGTGAATGGCAGATTTTGGAGGACGGAAAATCTTTTCTGGCCACTCAGGCACCCGATTCATTTCATCACCCGCGTCTTCGCACTGCGTTTACTGCAATTCAGGAAAATAACGGCGATGTGATTGGATTTGTTGCCGTTTCCATCAACTACTGGCGGCAATTTCATTCCATTTTAAGCGCGCTGCCTATTTACATGCTGGCAACGATCATCTTATTAGGAACCGGTTTTCTGTTCACAACAACGGCTCTGCGAAATATCCGCAAACAATTAAAAGGATACGATCCAGAGCAATTTGCAAAAATTTACGACGGCAATACGAATATTCTGAATATCCTGGATAAAGGAGTGATCGCGATCAATACCGACAAACGAATCACCACCATCAACAATATCGGCTGTGAAATCCTCGGACTGCCAGTGATTCCCTACGACCGGGTTCCCATTCAGGAAGTTATGCCGCAAAGTCAGCTTCCGCAGGTATTGGAAACCGAACAGGCCATTTACAATGAACACATCGTCCTCCACGGCAAAAACCTGCTCATTACGCATCTGCCCTTGTATTCCAATGGACAGCTGATCGGCGCAGTTTCACTGTTTCATGATGCAGAAATGATGAATGAAATGGCGGAACAATTGGAGGACGCAAACAGCATGGTCGAAACCCTGCGTGCATTTAACCATGAATTCATGAACAAACTGCATGTTATTTTGGGATATCTGGAGACCGATCATATCGAAGAAGCCAAACATTATCTGCTCCAGAGCAGCATGGAAACTTCGCAATCCATCAGCCAGATTCCCAAAACGATCGAACACCAGGGCATTGCGGCTTTGATCATCGGCAAAACGATTCAGGCCGCCGAGCTGGATATCACGCTGAATCTCGTGCCGGAAAGCTACTGCAAAACCTTAACTGCGGGAATTTCTTCCAATGTTTATGTAACGATTCTTGGCAATTTACTTCAAAACGCTATTGAAGAATTAAATTCCTGCAATCATGAAGTAAAAGAAATCCAGCTGACTTTATTTATTGATTCGGAAAATACGTATCTTTCCGTTCTGGACACAGGACGCGGAATCCCCAGGGAACTGATCGATCAAGTGACCAAACCTCATGTTTCCACCAAAGGATCCGGTCGCGGTACAGGACTTTATCTAATAGACAGTCTGGTTCGCGAACTGCACGGCAGTTTGAAAATCGAATCTGACCCCGGAGAAGGAACCGATATCAGTATTCTGATCCAAAACGGAACCATTGAAAATAATAAAGAAACGGAGTAACCATGCTATGAAATATAAAGTAATCATTATCGAAGATGATCCTATGGTAGCGTCGATCAACAAGCAATATGTTGAACGCAACAACCAACTGGAATTAATCGGCATTTTTTCCAACGGCATTGATGGCCTCAAATATCTCGAAGATCACTCTGCTGACCTCATTATCCTGGATATGTACATGCCGCTGATGGATGGAAAAGAATTTCTAAATCAACTGCGCGCGTCACAGAATCCCATTGACGTTATCATGGTCACTGCGGCAACTGATATTTCCAATATCCGTAGTTTATTCAGCTATGGCCTCGTGGACTACCTGGTAAAACCCTTTGAATACTCACGTTTTGCAACGGCTTTAAAAAAATTCATCCAAAAACAGGAACTCATGGCACACAATCGGGATCTGACCCAGCAAAATGTAGATGAATTACTGTCCTTTGCCCAGTCAAATCCCTCGCCTGAAAAAGAAGTCCTCCCCAGCAAAGGACTGCAGAGTAAAACGCTCGATTCGATTCGCGCTTATCTAGATCAGCATATCGGTGAAGGACTGACCAGCGAACAGATTGCAGATGAAGTAGGACTTTCCCGCGTCACCATCCGCCGTTATATGAACTACATGATCGAACAAAAAGAAGTTTCCAGCGATATCGACTATAACACCGGTGGAAGACCCTCGATCATCTATCATTATGAACGAAAACTCCCCTTCGATATCCGATAAGAAACAAAATCTAGTCTGAATATCAAAGAGACTTACAGAAATTTCTGCCAAAGCATCTATGCATAAACAGTACTTCTGAAGTTCCTCTGTGAAAGTATCGATGCACAAACAGTACTTCTGAAGTTCCTCTGTGAAAGTATCGATGCACAAACAGCACTTCTGAAGTTCCTCTGTGAAAACATCGATGCACAAACTATGAGAAACACGCGCTGCGAGTTTCTCAAGTTATCGCGGTACTCCTCAAATGCTTGTGCAAGCACAGCATTTTCATCGCTACTCGCGTAAACAAAAGCGGAGACTGTACTTTCATCCTATACAGCCTCCGCTATGTTACAATTCTTATCATCTCTTATTAAAATCCGACCTAGCGTCGTGAACTACTCCGACTTATAGAAGTCGGTGCTTCCTGCTTAAAGATAGTTTCTTACGATTCTTCCCACGCGCATCTGATCTGCATAAGCCAGCATACGATCAACCTGCTTGCTCTGTCTTCTGGCATACTCTGTGAGAACCTCTGCAATAACATCTTCTCCTAATTCTTCCCGAAAACGGATACAATCGCATACACTTTTATCGACATCATAAATCGTAAAACTGCCATAAATGGTATCTACCACTTTCTGATCCAGTGAATACGCATAATCAGAAAAATAATGTCTGGATACTGGAAAGATCACTTCCATCCCCGAACGATCTGTCCTGCGTGTTGCAAACGACAAATGCTTCGGTTCTTCCTTCAGCAATCCCCAATAGTAACAAGCACTATCTGCACAAACGACCGCCTTCGGATTCACCTTACAGATTTCAATCATGCGATAATTCTCCGGCTTCACAGCCCCTTCTCCCTGATACCAATACCATCCTCTGGAAAAACGCTGTAAAATCCCCTTTGCAACCAACTCATTCATCTGCGTAATCGTAATCTTTTCCTTTCGCAGATCATCAAAACAAAGATATCCGTTGTTACGAGCAAACAGCTCCGTAATCTTCTCATAAGTTCTTAATAACATAACCTCACGACCATTCCCTTCGCCTCTTTTAGACTACTATTCTATACTATTATAGTATTTATACAAACGCATGTCAAGCTATTTCGAAGACTTTTCCAGAACATATTTTCTCATATTTCGCCATACTGCGGCAAAAAAATCCGCAGCCGCAGGATTTTCCCATCGCTCCGGATGCCACTGAAAGCCAACAACCGGCATTTGCGGATGAAAAAAACCTTCTATCACCCCATCTTCCGCCCACTGGATTGCCTGCAGACCGACACCTAAGCGATGAACGGCTTGATGATGCGCGCTGTTGACCTGCAAAACGATCTCCCCTGCCTCGTTTCTTTGTGGCTTCTGAAAAATCGCAGCCGGCGGATAGGCAAAACTCAGAAACGAATCGTGCACCCGGTCTTGATGCCGCCTGGTATCATAAGCATGCCGCATGTTCTGTTCCATCGAAAGATCTTGATACAAATCACCGCCAAACAACACATTCAGCAGCTGCATTCCCCGGCAAATTCCCAAAACAGGCTTCCCCGCTGTCAAAAAAGCCTCCGCCAATCGAAACTGCATCCGATCGATTTCGACTTCAATTCCTCGACTTCCCCAGTCCACCTGATTAAAATGCGCCGGATGCAGATCGCCGCCTCCTGGCAAAAGCAACCCATCCAAAAGCTTTGCACAAATCATACAAAATGAACGATCCAGCAATACCTCCGGCAGAAAAATCGGGCAAAATCCTGCATTTTGCACCGCTGCTTCATAATGGAAAAATTGCTTTCTGTTCAATCCTGCAATTAAAATCCGCGGCATAAACTCATCTTTTTGATTCCTGCTTTCTCCACCCTGTTTCACTGCTTTCTGCTTTTCTTGATTCCAGCTTTCTCCCCCTTGTTCTACTGCTTTTGAACATTTCATCTTCTTATGTTCCCACATGCGGCTTCTTTGCTTCTGCTCTCTAATCCTGCCATTTCCACAATCCCAATTCACAGCCGATCACCTGCGCTTTTTCTTAATATATGTTAACTACAATCTACCTATACAAACAGCAAATCAATTCACAATTCAGTTCTCAATTCAATTCGCTATTCAATTCTCAAATCAATTCTCAATTCACTATTCATTTCGCTTCACATTTCCAAAACTAGGAGAAACACACACTGCGAGTTTTTCAAGTTATCGCGGTGCTCCTCAAATACTTGTGCAAGCACAGCATTTTCATCGCTACTCGCATAAAACAAAACGACCTGCCCAGGTTTTTATTTTCCTGTGCAGGCCGCCGCCTTTTTATCATTTCCTATTTTTCGTTTGTAGTTTTTTATCCTTACTTCTGATTCCGGAACTGAATCGGTGTCATACCGTAAGCTTTTTTAAACAGTCGATTGAAGTGTTCCACATTCTGATAACCTACGCTTTCTGCGATGGATTCTACCGTCATATTGCGGTTCTTTAACAGAGTGCGTGCTTTTCTCATACGTACTTTTTTAACAGTCTCACCAAATGTAATACCGGATTTTTCTTTTATGTATTTAGAAAGATACGGTTTGGAAAGGAAGAATTTTTCTGATAATTCATCCAAGGTTACTGTCAAATAGTTCATCTGAATGTAATTCATAATCTCTAATAAACGCTGATCCTTGCATGCGGATACATTACGGACTTCATCCAGCTGATTGATCGCAGCCACCAGTGCATGGATAGAAGCCACGATAATATCTTCGTGAATACCAACACCCCAATGCAGTTTACCCTGATAGCTGACCCCAACATAAGTAACCGCTTTGGAAGATGAGCCTTTGGAAAGAGAGTGTTCTTCGTAAATAGTCAGCTCATAGCTAATACCAAAATACTGCTTGATCGCGTTGCTGACTGCACTCAGACGACCATTACCATTTGCATTCACAACTCTTTCATCGTTGCCCTGCTGAATCGTAACTTCTGCTAAAATGCCATCATCCAGCTGTTTGAAATGGTGGTCTTTAATATGGAAAGCTTCTCCGTTATGAATATATTTGTCTTCGAAAATCTGGTAGATCAAATCCGGTGAAAGCTCTCTATGCTCTCTGTCGGATACATCTTTGATCATATAACCAACTTCTTCTTTCATCTTCTCCGGCAGAGACAGACCAAAGTTCTGTTTCAGGATATAAGCAATACCGCCCTTACCGGACTGGCTGTTGATACGAATAACATCCGAATCATAAGTTCTGCCCACATCTTCTGGATCGATCGGCAGATAAGGAACATCCCATGTCTGACATCCTTTTTCCTGTCTCCAGTTCATGCCTTTGGCGATCGCATCCTGATGAGAACCTGAAAATGCTGTAAATACCAGCTTTCCTGCATAAGGCTGACGTTCATGCACAACCATACCCGTCAATTTCTCATAAACGCGGCGAATTTCACTGATATTAGAGAAATCCAATTTCGGGTTTACACCATGAGAATACATATTCATTGCAAGTGTTACAATATCGACATTACCCGTTCTTTCACCATTGCCAAATAAAGTGCCTTCAATACGATCTGCACCTGCTAAAATACCCAGCTCTGCATCACTTACACCACATCCACGGTCATTGTGCGGATGAAGACTCAGGATTACATTTTCACGGTATTTCATATTTTTGCTCATATATTCAACCTGGCTTGCAAGTACGTGCGGCATGGACAGCTGTACAGTACTGGGCAGGTTGATGATCGCTTTATTGTCTGCGGTAGGCTGCCATACATCCAAAACAGCATTCACAACTTCCAGCGCATATTCCATCTCTGTACCAGTGAAACTTTCCGGACTGTATTCAAATGCAAAATTACCTTCTGTTTCATCTGCTAAACGCTTTAACAAAGCAGCACCATCAATTGCGATCTGTTTGATTTCTTCTTTGCTTTTCTTGAAAACCTGCTCACGCTGTGCTACAGAAGTAGAATTATACACATGAATCACTGCACGAGGAGCACCTTTTACCGCTTCAAATGTCTTCTTAATAATATGTTCTCTTGCCTGTGTCAGTACCTGAATCGTTACATCTTCCGGAATCATATTTCGTTCGATCAACGCACGCAGAAAATTATATTCGGTTTCGGATGCTGCTGGAAAGCCTACTTCAATCTCTTTAAAACCAACTTTTACCAACAATTCGAAAAATTCCAGCTTTTCATCTAAGCTCATTGGCTCGATCAAAGCCTGATTACCATCACGCAAATCCACACTACACCATAACGGGGCTTTTTCAATATAATCCTTCTTTACCCAATCATAACAATCCACCGGGGGTAAAAAATACTGTCTCTGATATTTCTTGGAACACTCCATCCTTTGTTTCCTCCTCTATACTAACGATCACGAAAAACCAAATCGTTTCAGCGATTTTAATATTTTTTCAAAATGTACTGTTATAGTAACATAGAACAGGCATAAAGAAAAGGGGCTTTTTTAATCATTTTACTTGATTAATTTTACAAAGCCCCTTTTGAAAGAAAAAAATATATTCAATTTTCTTGTTTTTGGTTAATCATTTTTCCTATTTGTCCGCACAGTAGAAACATTTGTCTTTATGGAGTGTTTTTAATCTATCCGAACAGATTTTTGAAACAGATCTGATTATTTTGTTTCTGTCTCTGCTTCGCTTTCCGCTTCTGTATCTTTGCTTTCTGCTTCTGAGGTTTCTTCCTCTGCAGTCTCAGTTTCTGTTTCTTCTTCGATGCCGTAAACAGGAGTATTAGCAAGATCCAAGGTTGCAATAACATCTTCATTTACTTTGAATTTTGCTTTTTCCATGTCCTTGTAAACGTCTTCAAAATGTGCTGTCTTTTCTTCGTCTACTGCTTCTTCATAAGCAGTTGCAGTCGCATCCTTGTCATTTTCAGAATCACAGATCATGACATACCAGCCTTCTCCAGCTTCATAAGCAACTGCAGATTCACCTTTTTTCAAACCTGCTGCGGCTTTTCCAAATTCGGAAGTCTGTTCTTCTTTCACACCAAAGTTGGTTTCAGATACCTCAAGATCGTATTTCTTACCTACTTTGTCAATGGAAGTTCCATCCTGGATTTCTTTCAGCATCTTATCTGCATCTGCTTCTGTATAATAAACAACCTCTTCTTTTGTCTCATCTTCAGCAGTTGTTTCTTCTTCTGTCTCAGAATCTGCTTTCGGCTCTGCTAATAACAGATAGCGAATGGAATTCTGACGAGCATCTTCTTCGGTCACTGTAATCTCAGTTTCTTCCAGAATTGCATGATACACCTTGTTCGCCAAAGCATTCTTTGTCAGCAGATCGGTCAGCATCGTTTCATCTGCACCAGCAATTTCCAGAAATTGTTCATTACCGTCTTCATTCAAAACTTCTTCTACGCTTTTCTGAACCAGCTCTTTATCTTCATCCGTTAATTCCACTTTATAGTCATCTGCATGGTCACACAAAACTCTGGTCTGGCAGATTGCTGCCATCACTTCTTCACGCAGCGATTGCTGCATCGTTTCATCTGCCCAAATATCGTTCATACCGTACATCGTATAATAATATTCGTACATGAACTGTCTATTTCTTAAATAATAATTTACTTCATCCAGATAAATGGTCTCGTCACCATATGTTGCCGCTGCAACTTTTGAATAATCATCTGATAAATCGGACTTCCTCACACTTGTACAGCCTGTAGCCATACCTAATGTCATAACAGCTGCTAATGAACCAACTAAAAATCTTTTTGCAAAACTCATAATGTCCTCCGATCCTTAACAAATCCTATCTCTCCGCCATCTAAACAGAATCGTTTTGCCTTTTTCTTTCTGTTTCCTAACTCGCCGCGGATTTTTCTATAGAAATGAATTTCCTATAAAGTAAAAAAATCCGCGCATCCAGCTTCGAAATGCCATCATAAACGTTACTCATACAGCCAGCTCAACCCAGGCTGCCTCACGGCACACAGAAGCTCCCGCTTAGTGCTGCTCCATTCCTGACCTGACACGGTTCACGGGTTTCTGTTGCGCAAGACCCAGATCTCAACGCCGCTTATATGAGGCAGACCCTACAACGGAACACCCCTCGGCTAGGATATCACCCCTGCTATAGCGGATTGCAGGTACAGGGCACCGCTAACTCCCCGGCTGCGCGGAAACTTTATAACAAAATCTCGCTGTGCTTTCGTACCAAAACGAAATGCACTTGTTCAGTATACACGGTATCCTCTTTTTTGTCAAGTTGTCTATATCTTTGTATTTTGCTTTGTATCTTTCGCTGCTTCTTTCTTTGCTTCTTTTAACTTTTTACGAAGATTTTTAAAAAACTGTTTTAATAAAAGAGAACATTCTTCTTCACAGATTCCTTCTGTAATTTCTACCTGATGATTAAATTCCGGCATTTGCAGAATATTTAAAATCGAGCCTGCACAGCCTGCTTTGGGATTACGGCATCCCATCACAACACGCGGAATCCTTGCCTGCACGATCGCACCGGAGCACATTTGACAAGGTTCTAATGTTACATATAAAGTACAATCCTCCAATCTCCAATCGTCAATCGCTTTGCTGGCGCGTTTAATTGCGGTAATTTCCGCATGTGACAGCGTACTTTTATCTGTATTTCGCCGATTATAGCCACGACCAATGATCTGATTCTGATACACGATGACACAACCAATCGGCACTTCTCCCAGTTTTTCCGCCCGTTTTGCCTGACGGATTGCTTCTTTCATAAATTTTTCATCCAGCTTCTCCTGCTGTATGCGTTCCAACTCCATCTGCTTCTGCTGCTGCCTTGCTTTCTCCTCGCGCCTTGCAGCACGTTCTTCTGCTTTTCCCATTTTACTATCATCCTTCCTGATCTATTTTACACGCTCTGCTATTTCTATTTTTTCTTTTCTATGTTATGCTTCTGTAGAAAACAATCTTTACCTGCCAAACTGTAAAGGTTTCTTTATTTCGAAAAGATGCATTCCTTAATGCAAAGATATTTATTAAC
>CAZTHP010000004.1:0-31014 GCA_964613155.1 uncultured Lachnospiraceae bacterium
AGAACGGAACAGATCAACGGTATTCTGCCATAATTTATCGAACCACATCGGACTTTCTTCCGGTTTGCAGACAACGATCATTTCCTGCTTTTCAAACTGGTGGATACGATAAACACCTTTTTCTTCGATGCCGTGAGCGCCTTTTTCCTTACGGAAGCAGGGGGAATAGCTGGTCATGGTGTAAGGCAGGTTTTCTTCGGGAAGAATGGTGTCGATGAACTTACCGATCATAGAATGTTCGCTGGTACCGATCAGATACAGATCTTCTCCTTCGATTTTGTACATCATAGCGTCCATTTCATCAAAGCTCATAACGCCTGTTACGACATTGCTTCGGATCATGAAAGGGGGAATACAGTAGGTGAATCCACGGTCGATCATGAAATCTCTTGCATAGGAAATTACTGCGGAATGCAGTCTGGCAATATCGCCCATCAGATAATAGAAACCGTTGCCGGCTACTTTTCTGGCACTGTCCAGATCAATACCGTTAAATTTATCCATGATATCAGTGTGGTAAGGGATTTCGAAATCCGGCACAACCGGTTCTCCGTATTTCTGTACTTCTACGTTCTCAGAATCATCTTTTCCGATCGGAACGGAAGGATCAATGATATTGGGAATTGTCATCATGATCTTTGTGATCTTTTCTTCTAATTCGTTCTGCAGTCCTTCCAGTTCGGTCAGGCGGGCAGCATCAGCAGCAACTTTTGCTTTTACTGTTTCAGCTTCTTCTTTTTTACCCTGTTTCATTAAACCGCCGATCTGTTTGGAAAGGGTATTTTTTTCGGCTCTTAATGCGTCACGTTCTTTCTGGGCTTCTCGTTTCTGTTTATCGAGTTCGATTACTTCATCAACAAGAGGAAGCTTGTGATCCTGGAATTTATTGCGGATATTCTGTTTGACGATTTCCGGATTTTCTCTGACAAATTTTAAATCTAACATAGTGGTCTCCTTTGATTTATAAAAATAATGTGTTGTTCTGCCGTTCGCTGCAGATGTCGGTGTCTGGATACAAAAAAATCCCATGAATCCTGAAATAGGACTCATGGGACGGAATGTTGTATTACACGACTTACTCCGCGGTGCCACCCACGTTATCAGATATCGACTCTGATCGCTTATAAGGATAAGGTAAAGGTTATCGGCCTCCGATTCTTCATCGGTCGCTGGAAAGTGGAAAGGAAAGTCCTGTCACCGGCTCTCACCAACCGCCGGCTCTCTTGAGAAAGGATACTAACCGTAGTTTTCGTCATCGCGAAGAAATATAAGATGGCGATCCAGATACGGGGTAAGAAACCACCGACTGAATAGCTATCCATATTATAGCTACAGAAAGAATTTTTGGCAAGACCTAAATGAAAAAATATCGTGAAATAGCGCTGGAAATTCCGTGAAATAATTTGAAAATGATATAAAATAATGTGAAGCTTGCTATAGGGATTATTTTGATAGAGAAAACAAAGTGAAAAAGGAAATAAGTGGGGAAATGAAGAAATTTGAAGGAAAACGGCTTCTGACAAACTGGTAATTGCTTGACGGAATGGAATCCTATTGATACAATTTGCAGGTAAATTTGAGAAGTGTTTCGTTTGAAGGGAGTTTATAGATGAGTATTTTAACAGTGGAAAATTTAAGTCACGGCTTTGGGGATCGTGCGATTTTCGATCATGTATCGTTTCGTTTGCTGAAAGGGGAGCATGTTGGTCTGATCGGTGCGAATGGAGAAGGAAAATCTACTTTTATGAATTTGATCACAGGTCATCTGCAGCCGGATGAGGGCAAGATCGAGTGGGGAAAACATGTGCGAGTAGGATATTTGGATCAGCATACGGTGCTTCATGCAGGAATGACGATCCGGGATGTGCTGCGCAGTGCATTTTCCTGGTTATTTGAAATGGAAGAACAGATGAATGATATCTGTGATCGTATGGGTGATGCTTCGGAGCAGGAGCTGGAAAAGATGATGGAAGATCTGGGTACGATCCAGGAAATGCTGGATGCGCATGATTTTTACATTATTGATACGAAAGTAGAAGAAGTTGCACATGCGCTGGGATTAACGGCGATCGGATTGGATCAGGATGTCGAAGAATTAAGCGGTGGACAGCGTACAAAGGTGTTATTGGCAAAGCTGTTGCTGGAAAAACCGGATATTTTGCTTTTGGACGAGCCGACCAACTATTTGGATGTGGTGCATATTGAGTGGTTGAAACGTTATTTGCAGGAATATGAAAATGCATTTATTTTGATTTCACATGATATTCCATTTTTAAATAGCGTAATCAATTTAATCTACCATATGGAAAATCAAAAGCTGGATCGTTATCCTGGTGATTATGATAAATTCCAGGAAGTTTATGCGATGAAAAAGGCACAGCTGCAGGCTGCGTATAACCGTCAGCAGCAGGAAATTGCAGATCTGAAGGATTTTGTGGCGAGAAATAAGGCTAGAGTTTCGACTCGAAATATGGCGATGTCGCGTCAGAAAAAATTAGACAAGATGGAGAAAATCGAATTGGCACCGGAGCGTGTAAAACCGGAATTTCATTTTCAGGAGGCACGTACACCCAGCCGTTATATTTTCGAGCTGCATGATCTGGTGATTGGTTATGAGACTGCTTTATCTCAGCCGTTGAATCTGTCCATGGAGCGCGGACAGAAGATTGTACTGACCGGTGCGAACGGAATCGGAAAGACGACCTTGCTCAAGAGTATTTTGGGGCTGATCCCGTCCTTATCAGGCAGTGCAGAATTAGGAGATTATTTGGAAATTGGCTATTTTGAGCAGGAAATGGATACTTCTCATACAGGAAGCTGTATTGATGAAATCTGGGGAGAATTTCCTGGATTTACCCAGTACGAAGTGCGTTCTGCTCTGGCAAAATGTGGACTGACAACGAAGCATATTGAGAGTCAGGTGCGAGTTTTAAGCGGTGGTGAGCAGGCAAAAGTGCGTTTGTGCAAGCTGATCAACCGCCCGTCTAATATTCTGGTATTGGACGAGCCGACCAACCATTTGGATGTCGATGCCAAAGCCGAATTAAAACGGGCGCTGAAAGCTTATAAAGGAAGTATTTTAATGGTTTGCCATGAACCGGAATTTTACGAAGGACTGGCAACCGATGTCTGGGATTGCACGAAATGGTGCTTAAAAATCGTATAAGAATGTATGGAGATTCGGTTAAAAATACTGTTAGTTAAGGCAGATTGCTGCATTTAATTTCTTTTTTAGAATGCAATTTATGTCAGCATTTTGCTTTTGTCGGAATTGGGCTGCGGCTTTTTGGTCAGCATGAATCCGGCGCAGAATGCGGTAAAGGGTGCGACGCTTACCAGACCGAAGGAGCCGATCACGGTATGAATGATTTCGGCGGCTACGTATTTATAATTGAAAATATGCTGTACTGGCGTTCCCTGCGCCATAAATACCATGAGCAGCGTAATATAGCCGCCGGAATATGCCAGCAAAAGTGTTGTGGTCATCGTTCCCATCGCAGCGCGTCCTACGTTCATGCCGGAGCGAACGGCTTCCCAGGGGCGGATATCAGGTTTTTTCTGGATGACTTCATGGACAGCTGAGGTAATATCGACTGCTAAATCCATGACTGCACCGGAAGAACCGAGGAAAATAGATGCCATGAAGATCTGGGTTAAGTTCAGATCCTTGTATCCAGCGTATAATAAGCTTTCGGAGTAGGCCATGACTGCACCGTGGATGTGGAACATGTCCGTAAAGAGAATACCAAGTACGCAAGTGATGAGGATGCCTAGAAAGGAACCGCTGACAGCAGCCAGACAGCGGCGGTCGAAGCCGTAGACAAGGGCGATGATCAGCGTGGTTAACAGCAGATTGATCGCCAGTCCTGCCCAAATGGGATTCCAGCCGTTTAAATAGAGCGGAACTAGCAATTTCCAGAGTGCTAAAATGGTCAGTACAAAGGAAAGGATCGCGCGGATTCCCGTTCGTCCGGCAAAGAGGATCAGGAAAAGGATAAAAAGACCGGCGAGCAGCAATTCGCTGGGAATCCGCAGCAGATCGATCATTGTAACCCGACTGATCGTATCGTTTTCGTAGCTGATTACAACTTGCGCAATGTCCCCTTTGGCAAATAATTTGTCTTGTTCCAGAGAACCTTGCAGCAGGTTGACTGCTTCTGCGGTCTGGCCTTTGAATTTTCCAGTTAAAAAGGTTACTGTGCAGCGTTGTTCGCCAGATCGTACAAGACCGGTATCGACGATGGCAGAATCATTAACAGCCTGCACACGAGCAGCACATCGCTGGGCCTCCTGATATTGCACGGCATTTTCATATCCCGTGGGAAGCAGCAAAAATACCACGATCAGGAGCAGGCAGACGATCACGGGAGCACGATATTGTAATTTTTCTTTCATAAAAATAAAATCTCCATTTAGAATTCTTTTTATTTTAGTGCAGTAGGTCAATTTTTTGAAAAATTCCGAAGAAATCCCCTCGCCGCAGTATTCACTGCTGCAAAGGGGATTTTCTCATAGTTGGATTTTGGAAAAATAAGTCTTTTGCTTTGGCTGAGGTGTAGTTTTATTGAGCAAAAGCAAGGATGTTATCTTATTTTACCTGGAGCATGTCTGCTAATTTGTTAAAAATCTCGGTGTTATCATAGTAGCCGTTAAATACGTCGGAGTTGACACCGTCTGCCAGAACTGCAACGGGAAGACCGGTATGGCTGTAAGAGGTAAAGGAAATACCGGATTTGTTATTCAAAATATGGGTTAAGGTTACAGACAGCGGATTATAGGTTCCATACATTACGTATTCTGCCTGTGCATCTACGTTGGTATCCTTATCCTGAATGCTCTTTTCAAATGCTGTGCGAAGCTGTTCTAATTCATAAGGAGTTAAAACCAGTTTATCGCCGTCTTCGCCTTCTGTTTTCAGACCAAAGAGTTCTTCGATATCTTTCAGAGCTTCTTCAAAGGTTGCATTGTTTTCTTTGTAGGATGCAACATATTCATCATCAAATTTCTGGAAAGAGATTTTCTGATTTTCTAATAATGTTAAATAGGTATCATAGTCGGTACCTGCAAAACCAATCGTTAAACCACCGGTTTCATGATCGCCAGTTACGAGGATCAGGGTTTCATCGGCATGTTCTTTTGCAAAATCCATTGCAGTCTGAACTGCATCGGAGAGTGCCAGTGTATCGTGGATTGTAGAAGCAGCGTCATTTGCATGACATGCCCAGTCGATTTTACCGCCTTCGCACATCATAAAGAAACCGTTGTCATTATCCAGAACTTCAATTCCTTTTTCGACATAATCTGCCAGAGACCACATATCTTCAGTACGGTCGATTTCATAAGCCATAGCATCAGAATCTGCTAAATTTTCATCAATTAACATGACTTTATCTGTGCCAGCTTTTACAGCGGAAGCTTCGTCGTGGGTAAAGGCCACTGTATAACCAGCTTCTTTTGCAAGATCATATAAATTTTCGCTGGGATTTGCTTCATCTTCGCCTGTTACTTTTTTCAAACCGCCGCCTGCAAAATATTCAAAATCGGAAGCGATCAGTTCCTGACCGATTTCATAGTAATTATTTCGGCTGCTCTGGTGTGCATAAAAAGCAGCAGGTGTTGCGTGGTTCAGGTTAACAGAAGAAATGATACCGACTTTCATGCCAAGCTGGTCGTGTACTTTTTCTGTAATGGTTTCAAATGTTTTGGTACCGGTTACATCTACGTTGATACTGCCGGAGTAAGTTTTATTACCTGTTGAAATAGATGTTGCAGTGGATGCAGAATCCGGTGCAAAGGAGTTTTCATCATAAGTAACAGCGGAGCCGGTTGTTTCAAAATTCATAAAGTTCAAATATTCCGGTCCATCCAGTGTAGCACCCTGATTATCATCCAGACTCGGCTGTGCCATAAAATAATCTTCATCATTCAGTGCACCCAGATAATCGGATGTAGACTGAATCTGCGGATAACTCATACCATCTCCGATGAATAAAAAGACATATTTCGGAGCAGTTGTATTCGTTTTTTGAGCCACAGCATTTCCGGCATCTGCGGTAGTAGTTGTAGCTTGTGTGTTTGCAGTATTTGCAGCATTTGCCGCTGTTGTTTCTGCCGCTTCATTCGCACCACATCCAGTGAATGCGCCTAAAGTCATGCAGGCAGCTAATAAAGTCGCTGTCATTCGTTTCATATTAAATCCTCCATTTCGTTTTTATCATACGGACAAATTCATTATAGAAACGAACTGTCAAATCTAAAATACAGATTCTGTTAAATTTGCGTAAATTCTTTGCGTAAATTCTTTGTGCTGCCCGCAGATGCAGTTTTTGCCGCATCACCACAATTTAAAAAAGGAAATAGCCTTACAAAATAGCTTATATTTCGGGGATTCCAGTTTTTCAGCGGCATTTTTTAATTCTTTGCGGATTTCAATATTTTGTGGGCAATGTTTTTCGCATTTACCACAGCCAATACAATTGGAAGCACTGTGTGGTTGTTTGCGAAATGCCATGCATTGAAGATATTCTTTTCTGGCGGTCTTTAGATTATCTGTGTAAATTTCATTGTAGCAGCGGAAGACACCGGGAATGTCCACCTGGTGCGGACAGGGCATACAGTATCCGCATCCCGTGCAGCCCACTTTGATTTTTTGCTGGATTTCCTGTTTGACCTGTTCGATCAGCTCTTTTTCTTCAGCTGTTAGACAGCCGACAGGAGAATGTGCGGCACATAAGACATTTTCCTGTACCATTTTTAAAGAATTCATGCCGGAGAGCACCATTGTTACCTCTGGTTGATCCCACAGCCAGCGAAATGCTGTCTCTGCTGGTGTTTTTTGCGCTTTGGCAAATAAGGTTCTGGCAGATTCCGGGAGAAGATTTACGAGACGTCCACCGCGCAACGGTTCCATAATGATAACTGGAATGTTGCGGGAAGCTGCATATTGAAGTCCCTTTCTACCTGCTTGTGTATGTTCATCCATATAATTATACTGAATCTGACAAAAATCCCAGTCGTAAGCATCAATTAATTCTATAAAATTGGCGGTGTTGCCGTGATACGAAAAACCAATACTGCCAATCTGACCGTTTGCCAGTTTTTCCTGAATCCATTCATCAATCCCCAGCGTGCAGAGCTTTTTCCAGGTGGCAAGATCCGTCAGCATATGCATGAGATAGTAATCGATATGATCCGTTTTCAGACGTTTTAATTCTTCCTGAAAACAACGCTCCATCCCGGCTTTGGATTTGATCAGATAATGCGGCAGCTTCGTTGCGATCAAAACCTCATCGCGCTTGTGGGTGCGTTCCAGAATCGTGCCGAGCGCCGCCTCACTTCCACTGTAGACATAGGCGGTATCAAAATAATTTACACCGGCCTCAATCGCCGCTAAAATCTCTTTTTCCGTCTTATCCAGGTCGATCTGTCCGTGTTTTTTCGAAAAACGGAGGCATCCATAGCCCAGAATGGAGAGGTCATTTCCTTTTTTGTCCTTTCGGTAAAGCATCGAAGCAGCTGGTTTATCCGAAGCATTTGGTGTATGAGATGATGTTTGGGGACTACAGAAATCCGTTTGTTGATCAGATTGAGCTGCCTTATGAGATTGAGCTGCTTCATGAGACTGGGTTGTGCTGCAAGATTGAGTTATTTTATGGGATTGCGCTGCGTTATAAGGATTAGAAGAATTTTTTTTAGGATGCATAGTATAGAAGTCTCCTTTCAATATAGGTCATAAGTCGTAAGTTATAAGTAGTTCTATAGGTTATAAGTTGTAAGTGGTTCTATAAGTCATACGTTATACATGGTTCTATAAGTCATAAATCATAAATCTTCGCTTGTTGTAATGGAATCCAATCTTGGAAGAAATGGATTTTCGTATGTAGATGGTATCGCTCATTATAGCACAGAACAAAAAAATTGCACAGAATTTGGTAGTTTCTAAATTTGTTAGAATTATTAACAGCTTTTTTGTGAAAAAGTAATTTCAAGTTTATGAACTTTATAAAATAAAAAGAATTCGTTCACAAAATGTCCATATTTCTCCTGTATACTTTAGGACAGATGAAGGAAATCACAGACCAGTTTCCTCATCGGTGCTGTGATGGGGACCACAGCATAACAATAAGTTTTCTTTCTTTTTTCATAGTGAATCTTCTCTGAAAAATGCAGCTGAATCCGACAGCTGCATTTTTTCTGTATATTTTTATACGAACCGTTTTCGCATGTTTTTTAATACTTCTATATGAACTATTTCTGAGCACCTTTTAAAAGCATTTTTCTGAGTGTTTTCCGAGGTGATTTTTTAGGATATTTTGAATTTTATAAGCGGAATCAGTTCAGAATTGCGAAGAAAGCACTTTTCCCGTATAATGGATAAGATTCATGTTGTTTGAACGAAAGAAAGGAACGAATTGTTTCGAAGAAGGAATGATTAGACTATATATCTGCTTAAACAGAATAGCTGCTTAAAAAATAGAAAGAGGATTGAAGTTGCGATGAATTATAATTGTGAATATTGTGCGTATTATACGTATGACGAAGACGATGAAGCATATTATTGTGATGTCTATATGGATGAAGATGATCTGGCAAAATTATCGCAGGGTCATTATCGTGCCTGTCCCTATTTTAAATCTGGGGATGAATATGCCATTGTAAGAAAACAGATGTAAAAAATAGATGTAAAAAAATAGATTTATAAAAATAGATGCAAAAAATAGATGCAAAAAACAGATAAAAAAATAGGATAGGTGGAAATTGTGATGAAGAATAAAAATCAGATGGATTCATTTGTCCTCAGCAGACAAAGTCTGGAGGAAATGAAAGAAGTTTATGAGAATCAGCTGTGCCGTCATTTTCCAGCGGATGAGCGCAAGCCGTTTCATTATATTAAAAAATGGTATGAGGAAGGGAAATATCGCGGGGTCGGTCTTTATCAAAAAGATGCGGCGGGAAATCCTACGGGTAAGTGTCTGGCATATGCCTGGATTTGTTTTATGAAGGAAGAAGGCTGGGCACTGTTAGATTATTATGCTGTAGAGGAAACACTGCGCGGCAAGGGAATTGGCAGTTGGTTTTTACAGCAGGTTTTAAGGACAGAGAATGGTGGAATGCCCGTGATCATTGAAGTGGAAAATCCAGATGAGCTTGGTGCAGAGATTGATGGTTGGGATGAGGAGGCAAAAGAGCAGGAACGCCGGAAACGTTTGCGACGGATTGCTTTTTATCAGAAAAATGGTGTACGGGAGACGAAACTTTCCGCTACCGTTTTTCATGTTCCGTATCGGATCATGGTTTCTGCAGAGGAACAGGAGATTGATGTGGCGAACTTAAAGGACGCATATTATGCATTTTATGCACACATACCGGATCTGGTTGCTTTCTCGTAAATTTCGGCAGTTCTTTTCGCGGATTTTAGAATTTTTTGTGGTTTTTGTCATATAAAATTTTATGTTTTTTTGCCGTACAAAAGTTAAAACATCTCCTAATTGACAACGTATCATTGTAATTATAACAAAGTAATTGTAACAAAATAATGTACGGAATCAAAAAGGAGATGTTTATTGCAGATATCACAGGATTATCCTTGCTTAGGCTCTAGTATGGATGTTCAGTTTCCTTTATTATGGAAAATGAAACAGCTCCAAACTAAAACATGATTTTACTCATAGTTTCAATTTCATGACTGATTGCATCATAGACACCAGGATAAGTACTGGCAGCCATTCCTTGTGAAGCACAGGGAATAAAGTAAGATTTTCCGCAAGCAGTACATGCTTCTTTTACTTTTTGTGCTACGATTTCCGGTGTCCAGTCTTCAAAGTCAACTTCTGCGCTGTCAATACCACCCATAAAGCTGATCTGACCGCCATATTTTTTAATCAGGGAAGGAATATCGTTGGATTTCATAACACCCTGCCAGATGTCAATGCCCATTTCAATCATATAAGGAACGAGCGTTGCTGCATAGGAATCGGAATGATGAACAATCAGCTCTACACCATTTTCTTTATAGCAACCATAAACCTGCTTATAAGCATCCAGGTAAAATTCAGCAAACATATCGGGAGCTAAGAAGGTGGAAATTTGGCTGCCCCAATCATCGTGATGGAACAGGGCATCGGGTTTCATGTATTTACAGATCTGTTCTGCCAGTTGAACTTCCCAATCTGCGATATATTTGATCAAATCCTTCATTTCATCGGGATTTTCATAAAAGGCGATCAGGCAATTTTGGATTTCCATTAAGTAGTGGCACTGTTCGAAAATACCAGGTACACCGAGTGCGGTTACATAATATTGACTGCGGTCAACACTTTCTGCTTCCTTGATAAACGGTTCCCATTCGGTTTCGGAAAACAGTACATTGGGGGCTTTTACATACGTTTTCCAATCTTCAATATCTTTGATTACGATTTTCTCTGCTGTATGTACAGGAAAAGCACCGGGCGTTCCATTTGGCCAAGATTTGGTAATTCCCCATGCATTTACAATATTTTGTTCTCCATATTGCGGGCTTGGATTGCTTGCAAAGAAAGGATCAAACAGAATTTTTAAAAATTCATATTGGTTTACAAATCGGTCGGGGTGTCCGCCTTGTATTGTTTCTTTCAGATTTTCGCGTATTGTTAACATAAAAACCTCCTATTGCATCTCGTTTTTTGTATTTGCAGTTTTAGTGTTACTTTTGTCTTGTAGCGTTGTTGTTATAATTTTTTCAGTGTTTTTGTGGCGTTTTTGCAATATTACCTTTGTCGTTGCGGTTTTAAACTTGATTTACAGTTTTGTGATTAGTCTTCGTCGTTTTCGTATTTTTGTCGGCTGACTTTATACAGTGCTTGGGTAAAGGATGCCGGTGTTGCGGTAAATGCACCAATTACACGTGTGCCGTCGAAGCGATCAAGCCATTCTTTTGCGATATCTTCAATTTCTTTTTCGGAAGCATCTTCTGGAATGAAAACAGGTTTCTGCTGTCCAAAGACGATTGGTTGGTCTTTGTATTTTTGACTGAGCATTTCCAGATCATTAATGGCCTGAGGGCACCATAAATCGACACCAGCGGCGATATAAGCGGGTACTAATGCTTCGTTTTTGCCGCAGCTGTGAAGTTCGAAATACATTCCTCTTTCGTGAACTGCATCTGTAACACGTTTCAAGTAAGGAACCAGCATTTCCATAGCGGTATCCAGTGAGAAAAAGCCGCTTCTTTGTGTTCCCCAGTCATCATGGATCAGTACACAGTCAATGTCACAGCGTTTTTTCATACGGTCAATATAATCGATCAGGAGATTGGCATATTGGTCAAAGAAACGATGAACACCTTCCTGTTGATCTTCGTCGATCATTGCAACGGCAGCTCCTTCTACATCCATTAAAGAAATCAAACGTTCCCAAAAACCACTCAAAATTCCGAGCTGATTTAGCTGCGGTGTATCCAGATATTCTTTATTTTTTTCTGCAACAGAATCCCAATCCAGATCGTCTAGGTTTGGCATGGAAATATAATTTTCCCATTCGCTCATATCGGGAACTTTCGGTGTTCCTGGTGAAACGGTTGCACCGCCTGCGATCGGCACGTATACCCAATCCAGATCAAACCAGCTGCTGTTCATTGTTAAGCTTTGATACTCATAAGGTTCTTCTCCATCACAGATGATGTGGGCAGCTACATTGTCTGGATGCATTCTGGGACGGAATACATTGATATCACAATAAGCCCAGCCGCCGATGGGTATCCAGTAAGGTTTTTTGCCAGCGAAAAAGAGTTTGAAATTTTCTTTTTCAGAAATGGGGCGGTTGAAAATAGGTTCTTCTGTTGGAACATCCATACCACTACTGTTTTTGATCATATCAGCTGCGCCGCAGTGATGCATTTTTTTGATTTCGTATTCTTTTTCGGAAAATGGTATTCTAGACATAAAATACTCCCTTCTTTTTTGAAATAATGTTTTGAAAGTAGCTTTAAAAAGCTAGTGAATATTGATTTCTGGCTTTATTATAGGAATGTTTAAAGTAGAAAGAAATCCATAATCTCTTGTCTTTTTTTCGGAATTTCACTATAATTTGTAGTATTCAGGGGGATGGATATTTTGAAGATCACGCATAAAACATTATTTTATTTGTTAACAAGAAAGTATTCTCTGACTGTGGCGGATACGAATACAGAAAGTGAATCTGTTTTTTTGAAATCAGCAGCAATCTATCGGGGGCAATATACGGGAGAAGGAAGTGTCTATATTGTTACAGAAGAACAATTGCCGGAATTTCGCTTTTATTATGGAAATATCTGGATTTTTATTTGTCCGGATAAAAAAGAGATTCCAATACCGGATAAGTATCTTCCGTATTGTGCGGTTATTTCGTCTGCTGTCTCACCGCTTCAACTTTTGGAAGATGTTTTTAATTTGTTGGTGAATTTACAGGAATGGGATGGTTTGATAAAGAGTACAGCTGTGGAGATGAATTCCTTAAATGAGTTATTTTCCGTATTTCAGCAGTATCTTCCGGGTCAGATGATTATTATTGACCGTGATTTTAAGGTGATTTCTTATTCAAAAGGTTACTTTTCCGATACCAGGATTTATAAAAAAGAATTAAGTCGTGAAAAAGTTCCGCTTGAAGTTGTGAATGAACTGGTTGTTGATAAAGAATATCGTGAATGTGAAAAGAATCGAGATGTTTTCCTTTTTTATCAAGGTTCTGATCCGATTTTAATCTGCTTTAATATTTATCATGAGGAGCATTATATTGCCAGATTTATGCTGCATTCTCGTTCGCAAAAAATTTCTCAGGGAGAGCTTGATCTTTTTAGACATATTTCAACTTATGTACAGGCTGCTTATATTAAATATGCAGGAACTGGTGAAAGAAGGAATCACAATGATGAAATGCATCAGCTTTGCCGCAGTTTGATGTTCCATCCTGATACGATGATTGCTGTTTCGGATATGGAACGGGTTCTTCAGGGATACGATTGGAAAATGGGAGATACGTATCGTGTTTTCTGTATTCGTTATACGTCTTTTATCAATTTCCATCCGATTGCTGTTGTTTTGCAGAGAGAATTGGAAGAACGATGGAAGAATTCCTGTGTTGTAATAGCAGAAGATCAAGTGGTATGGATTGTCAATATGACACGAGAAGGATTGCTGGAAGATAATGGAGCATTTCATAAAGCATTTACGTATACAATCCGGGAGTTAATCTGTAAAGCTGGAATCAGCAATAATTTTGAGAATTTTTACTATCTTCAGAATTATTATAAACAATCGGTGCTTGCTCTGGAACTGGGGACATACAAGGATCCGTATCTTTGGTCCTATCATTTTAAAGATTATGTACTGGATTACATGAATGGACAGTTGACTAAAGTATTTACACCGGAGCAGCTGGCACATGTGGGTATTGTGAAATTGATGCAGTACGATTTAAAACATGAAACACAGTATATTGAAACAATTGTGAAATATATCAATGCAAAATTTAATGCCTCCAATGCAGCAGATCGTTTATATGTCCATCGCACGACTTTTTTAAAAAGACTGGAAAGAATTGAAGAACTTTCTGGGATTCGATTTGAGAACGGAAAAGAACTGCTGTATATTTTAACATCATTGGAATTGTTGAATTTGCTGGAATAAAGAGAAAAGGCCATAGCACAAATAAAATTATATTTGTACTATGGCCGATCGTATCATGGCAGTTTTAATCATTTGAATTTATGAGCTGTTTATTTTTTTGAATTTATGGGCTTACTTTTTTGCTTTCGCTCCACATTCAGGGATTAAAAACATCAAGAAACCGGAAATAATCAGGAAGATAGCAGCAGCTCCATAAATTTTTGTAAAATCCATTCCTGTGATCGGCAATATGATATAGGTTAAACCAGTAGCACCACCTAATAATTCAATTGCACTTACGATTCCGGTAGCACTGGAAACTTTTTCCTGTCCAACTAGGAAAATCGGAAATGTGAAAAGTAAAGAGAGCAAAGATGCTAAGACCCAGCCAGCTAAAAAGAGTAGGGCACATAGTGTGATCGTGTTGGGCATTTGCCAGCCAAAGTAAAGACATACAGCACCGATTACGGTATAAATTGCAATGACAGGTTTATAGCGTCCGACCGTTCGAATGATGATAGGGGTTACTACAGCACCAATACCGCAGCCAACCGTCATCGCAGTAGCGAGACCGCCGGCAGTAACAGCAGAATAGCCACGCGATTGAATGGCAGCAGAGATAAAGGCCATAGTTGTTACCTGACAAGTCAGAACAGTAAATCCAGAAAGTGCCAATACCCATACCCATTTATTTTTTGCAACTGCGCCAAAGTAAGTCAGCATAGATTGTGACGGTGGAGCAGGGACATCATCCGGCCTATCTTTTCCAAATAGGATCCATAAAACAAAGAAAATAACGGAAATGACTGCAACTACCGTAAATGCAAATTGAATAGAAGGAAGTAATGCAGTTGTTCCAATACCAATTGTAGAAGCTACAGGAGAAACGGTCATGCAAAGTCCCATTGCAAAGCCCATTTCTTCACATGAAAACCAGGAACCCAGCATTTTTGCACGATTGCAGCTTACAACGCAGGCAACAAAGCCTGTTAACAAACCAGTAAAAAAGAGGATTGTGTAGCTGGTTGAAAAGATACGTAATACAGTTCCCAGTATACAAAGTGCTCCAGCGGCGGTAATCATTTTTCGGACACCAATTTTATCGGAGAACATACCGACAAAAATACCGAGTACAACAGATACCCAGTTGGGAGAGGTATAAATACTGGAATATTGAGATGAGGTTAATCCAAAATTTTCCATTAAGGATGTGGATAAGGCGGAAAGTTGGTTTTGCGCATAAGTTGTCATAAAGACACCAAGCCATACAAGTCCGAGGATGATCCACTTTTGTTTTTCTTTATTCATTTTGATCATAAGGTACTCCTCCTTTGAAAGAATATAGTTCAGGTTTTGTCATCATGAAGGGCTTTTGACAGCAACATCATAACATTGAAAAAATACATGGAAAATCCTTGGTTTGTTGACTTATTTTGTAAAAAAAACTACACTTTGCTGACTGTACAAACGATGATTTTTCATATTACTTTACACTAAACTTTACAGTTGCGTTCACAGTAAAAAAACGATATACTATAGAACAATAGCTTGGCAGATAAGCCTGAAAGTCTAAAGTCTTAAATAAGAACAGGTAAGGCAAATTAAATAAGGCAAATCTGGAAGTTTTGCACTTGAATGAAGAAAGGACGGGTAAGGGATGAAAGAATTTTTAGAAAGAAAAGGGGTTCGCATTAGTGTAAAAACGTATCTGATCGATGCAATGGGCGCAATGGCATTTGGTTTATTTGCTTCGTTGTTGATCGGTACGATTTTTGGAACATTAGGCGATAAAACGGGTGTAGAGGTTTTTAAAACGATTCAGACATATGCACAGTCTGCGACGGGTCCGGCGTTAGGTGTGTCGATTGCTTATGCATTGCAGGCTCCGCAGCTTGTTTTATTTTCCGCAGCAACGGTAGGATTTGCAGGAAATGCGCTGGGTGGTCCGGTTGGTGCGCTGCTGGCGACGATCGTAGCAGCGGAATTGGGCAAGATGGTTTCCAAGGAAACACGTATTGATATTTTGGTTACACCGGCGGTTACGATCTTTTCGGGAACTTTGATCGCGATGTTTGTAGGACCGGGTGTTTCCAGCTTTATGACGGCATTTGGAAATCTGGTAAAAGCGGCAACGGAAATGCAGCCGTTCCTTATGGGAATTTTGGTGTCTGTGTTGATCGGAATTGCACTGACTCTCCCGATCAGCAGTGCGGCAATCTGCATTATGCTGAGTTTAGATGGACTGGCTGGCGGTGCGGCAACTGCGGGATGCTGTGCGCAGATGATCGGATTTGCGGTGATGAGTTTTAAGGAAAATGGCTGGGGCGGCTTATTAGCACAGGGACTTGGCACTTCGATGCTGCAGATTGGCAATATCGTAAAAAATCCTAAAATCTGGATTCCGCCGATTTTAACTTCTATGATTACTGGTCCGATTGCAACGGTGGTCTTTAAAATGGAAAATATTGCAGCGGGTGCTGGTATGGGAACCTGTGGTTTGGTTGGACCGATCGGTGTTTATACGGCGATGACAGAAGGCGGTGTTTCGATGTGGCTGGGAATTATTTTGATCTGCTTTGTTCTGCCGGCTGTGATTACCTATATTCTGGGAGAAGTATGCCGTAAGATTGGCTGGATTCAGGATGGTGACCTGAAATTAAACGTATAAAAAGAGAAGTTTACGAGGTCAGTTGGCAAGTAGATTCACGAAGTGGATACACAAAATCGGTTAGCAAGTAGATTCACGAAGTGGATTTACAAAGTAAGTTCACGAAGCAGGTGATTTAAAAGGATGGAAAGTAAGGGTTTGATTTTTCATGTAGATGTAAATAGTGCATTTTTAAGCTGGAGTGCTGCGGAACAGCTGCGAAAAGACCCTTCGGCAGATGATCTGCGCTTGCTTCCGTCTGTGGTAGGAGGAGATCCGAAAAAGCGAACCGGTGTCGTACTGGCAAAATCGATAGCAGCGAAGCAGTTTGGAATCCGAACAGGGGAACCGCTGGCGCATGCGTATCGCAAATGTCCGCATTTACAAGTGATTCCGCCTGATTTTCATCTGTACAATCGTTCCTCGGAGGTGATGCTGAAGCTACTTGCGGAATATGCACCGGTGGTCGAAAAGTTCTCCATTGATGAAGCGTTTCTGGATTTAACAGGTACGAGCAGGCTGTATCCTGACCCGCTGGCGTTGGCATATGAGATTAAAAACCGGATTTGGGAGGAACTGGGTTTTACGGTAAATATAGGTATTTCTGAAAATAAATTGTTGGCGAAGATGGCAAGTGATTTTCAAAAGCCGGATCGGGTTCATACATTGTTTCGGCGGGAAATTCCGGAAAAAATGTGGCCTTTGCCGGTCGGAGAGCTTCTATATGTCGGACATCATTCGGTAGAAAAATTAAAGCGGATGGAAATTCGCACGATCGGAGAGCTTGCACATACGCCGGAGGCTGTTTTAAAAAACGCATTTGGCTTAAAAGCGGCGCACCAGATGTATCAGTATGCAAATGGGATTGATGACAGTCCCGTAGGAGAGGAAAGTGTGGCAAATAAAGGATATGGCAATTCCATTACACTGCCCTATGATCTGCACCAGGCACAGGAAGCCTATCCTGTTTTGCTGGCGTTGGCAGAAAGCGTTGGAAGCCGCCTGCGTGCGGATGATATGATTGCTTCTAGTATCAGCATCAGTATCAAAGACGATACCTTTCATACCGTTTCCCATCAGATTACCTTAAAACAGGGGACGAATACGACGGATGTGCTCTATCAGTCTGCGGTAAAGCTTTTCGACCAGTTGTGGGATCCTTCGGTTCCAATCCGGCTTCTGGGGCTTTCGGCAGGAAAAGCAGTAAAAGAGGAATATTATCAATACACCCTCTTTGATGAAGAAGCTAGACAAAAAGCCCGTTCACTTGACCGGATGGCAGATGCAATACGCAGTAAATATGGAAATGATGCGTTAAAACGTGCATCCCTTCTTGATGTTAGTCAAGTGGAACGGATTGGAAGAAAGCACCGAAAAGACCCCAATTCTTCTCAATGAAAAACGTTTGTTAGAACCCATTGGGGTCCAGCAGCGCAAAGGAAATCATAAAATGTCGGATGACAGCCGGATCGTCAAAATCGGTAGGGTACAGTTCTTGAATCCGCTTCAGCCGATTGATCAGGGTGGTGCGGTGAATAAACAGTTTTTGAGCAGCCGCTGTGATATTAAACTGCGATTCGATATAAACCTGGAGAGAATGGTAGTAATCCGTATGATTTTCCTCGTCATAGGAAAGCAGCTTCAAAAGCAGCGGATGCGCCAGCTCTTTTGGAGGAAATTCTGCAGCACACTGTTTAAGCATATAAGTTTGTGCGCACTCACGAAAATAGTGGTACCAATGCGTGGGCATACGCTGGCTGCCGATCTGGAGTGCCGTTTTTGCCTGATGGTAGTAATTGGCAATCTGACTGATATCATGAAAATGGTTGCTGATTCCCGCTTTGCAAAGGCTTTCGCGCAGAAAATATGCCAGACTTTGCAAAAAGGCATAATCATGAGATTGCGGATAGATGCGCAGATTCAAAATCCAGAGAATACCATTTTCCGCCTGGATTGTACAAGAACCTTTCCAGAGCTGTTCAATTTTATAACAAAGATAAGGGCCGGCAGTTCCGACACCGGTCGGCATCAGATATTCCAGCCAGGTCACTACATATTCGTCAGTTCGTTTCCAATCGGATTCACTCAAAATTCGATCAATATCAAACACTTCCACATGTTCTTCCTGAATTGCCAGGGTCTTTAACAATTCATGTACATTACTGGAACGACTGGAAAATACCAGCGATTCCGAGCGCGTGTCAAAAATCGTCTGAATATAATTCGATAAGATGAGCAGATGCTGTTCATCTGCCGCTGTAAATGGATGGTTATCATCACGCATTGTAATTCTTGCAAAAAATTTTCGTTTATACGTAATGTTGTGACAGAGGACTTCCCCGTGGTCATAACAGCCTTTCACTAAAAAAATCCCCTTTTTCCGTGCTAATTTCTTAAAATCCTCATCCATACGGTATTCGTTGACAAATTTTAACGGAACACCGGAGCGGTCTTCCCCTTCGTTCATGTATTCATTTTGAAAAAAGTCTTTTGTGCATACCATATAGAAAAAATCTGCGTCAACAAGAGCGCAGGGATTTTCCAGAATCGGTTCGCTGATACGAAAAATCGTCAGCAATTCCTGACTCGTATGAGTCAGTTCATTTAATTGATTTTCCCAATCCTGATATTTCTTAAAAATCTGAATAATTTCGTTAAAAAGATCCGAAAATTCGTATTCCTCCTGAATGCAGATCATTTCAAATGATTTGTGTCGGATAGCAAATCCTGGTTCACCCAGGCAGATTATGCTGGTATTTTGCAAAATGGGATAGTAATTATCCAGTTCCGATGCATTGGCAATGTAGACATATTCGGATTTCATTTTCTTACCGGAATAGAGCATCGGCATTTCAAGAGGAAATTTATCTCGAAATTTGGAGTGGTTATACGTAATCTTGTGTTTCTTCTGGAGCTGATAGAACAGCATGCTCATATATAAATGCATACACACCTCCGTTAAAAAGCAGGGAAACCTGCATCGATAAGCCCGCACTTCAGACCGTTGGATCAAGTGGTGGGTGGTTCATCTGTTCACTACAAAATGTTGAATTTGAGTATGGAGAAATCTATGAAACAAGTATATCAATAGCGCGCGATTTTGTCTATACTGATGCTGTCAAAGATATGGAAGCGCTTCCCAAAAAGAAAGAAAATACCGCTGTTTTGGCTTTTCTGCATACCTGACAGCGGATTGGAAAACCAAGGAAAGGAAATGTGAACATGAAAGAGAAAAAGAGTTACGGATATGTCGTAGTTGCGATCATATTCTGTGCGCTGTTTATCGGAAACTATGCGCAGTATCAGCTGTCTCCGCTGGCGGGAAGAATTATGGAAGATTTAAATCTGACCGCATCGCAGTATTCTAGTATTTTTTCAGGTCCCATGATCCCGGCAATCTTTTTTAGTATTGCTGCGGGCAGTATCGCCGATAAAATCGGTGTAAAACAGATCGTTACGATCGGTATGGTCATATCAGTTGCCGGACTGGTCCTCCGTCCGTTTGCATCTTCATATGGTGTGATGCTGCTGGCAATGATCATGGCTGGTGCTGGAACTGCATTTTTAAATGCCAACAATGCAAAAATTATCGGCAACTGGTTTGAGCCGGCCAAAGTAAGTGCAATGGTGGGAATCACATTAGTTGGATCAACTTTAGCAATGGCAGTTGGCTTAGCTACAACAGCCCTGTTACCTTCTATCCGTTTTGCGTACTGGCTTGCCGCTGGAATTGGCGCAGTAATTTTAGTGCTGTGGGTTGTATTTTTAAAAGACTCACCGGAAAGCGGAAAGAAAGACGCTGTTTCGAAAGCACAGAAAAACTCTCAGAATCCTGCTGGAGAATCCGTTATTGCTTCTTTAAAAACAGCAGCAAAGAGTAAAAATGTCTGGATTACCGGAATCTGCTTACTGTTTGTAATGGGCTGTAATGTTTGTATCAGTGCATTCCTTCCCACTGCGTTACAGTCAAGAGGAATCAGTGAATCCGGCGCAGGTGTGTATACTTCCGTAATTATGATCGGCAGTATGTGCGGTGCTGCATTTGGCCCTTCGATCAGCGCGAAATTAAAGAAAAATAAACCGTTTTTATTCCTGCTTGGTGTTGTAGGCGGTGTGGCTGCAATGTTTGGCTGGAAACTGCCGGAAGCTGGCATGATCGCTGCATTATTTATCCTCGGCGCAGCAATGGGTACCATGATCCCGTTATTTATGTCATTTCCGATTCTGCTTCCTGAAATCGGACCGAAATATTCTGGAAGCGCAGGCGGACTCATCTCCACAATTCAGCTTTTAGGTGCAGTTATCTTACCGACTTATGTCATTGCACCCATCGCAGGAAGCAATTATACCCTGTCCTTCTTATTAGCAGGCGGATGTCTGGTATTGGCAGGTGTATTTTCCGCTCTGCTGCCGGAAATCAAAGCAAACTGACAAGCGTAAACTCCTCAAAAACGCATGGCAGAGTGATTGGAAAAAGCGAAAGATAGAGCGATAGATATAGATATAAAAATAAAAGAATGATATAGAGAAAAAGCAAAGATACGTGAGCAAAGCGCAGAAAAACGAGCTGTGGATTGCAAACATGTGAAGGAAACGCAGAAAACGAGCTGCGAATCGAAAGCATGTGAAGGAAACGCAGAAAACGAGCTGTGAATCGAAAGCATGTGAAGGAAACGCAGAAAACGAGCTGCGAATTAAAAGCATGTGAAAAACACAGAAAAAACGAGCTGCAAATCGAAATACAGGAATGAAAACGATATGCAGCAGAGATACAAAAAAATAACAGAGATATCGAAACGATAAGAAATACAAAGAGATACAAAGAACGGGCAGTAAAGAACGGGAAGTGTTGCATACTGCCCATAGGAATAGGAGTGTAGAAAGATGACAAAGTTATATCCTTTTAACGAAGCAGAAGAACTGAAAAATGTAGGTGAGTTTAAGAAATTACCGGGTTTGCCTTACAACATGCCTTTATTTCCGACTCGCAAATTTAACACACCGATCACACCCAAGGAAAATGTCCTGAGAATTTACCGCGGTGAAAAACCGTTATGGCTGCCTACGATCCAGAATGATATCAACTTTATCCAGCCTGATGTTATGGCAGATGCACATGCACGTAATTACGGCGGTACAGACTGGTTTGGAATTGAATGGGAATATGAAGAACAGAGTGCAGCAGCAATGGTAAAACCCGGAACCAGAAGATTATCCGATCTGGAAAACTGGGAAGAAGAACTGGTATGGCCGGATCTGAGTGCAGTAGACTGGGCTGCTGATTATGAGAAAAACTATAAAGATGCACTGGATCCTGATCGTGCAACTATGTTTGTTATTGTAAATGGCTGTTTTGAAAGACTGGCAGATTTGACAAGCTTTGAAGATACCTTCTGCTATCTGCTGGAAGAAGAAGAACTTCTGGAAGCATTTTATACCAAACTGACCGATTTCCACATTGAACTGATGCGGATCGCAAAAGAATATTATCATGCAGATATTATTACCTTCCATGATGACATGGGAACGCAGATCAGCTCCTTTATGTCACCTGATACCTTCCAGGAAGTATTAATGCCTCATTATCAGAGAATGAACAAAGCAGCTCATGAAATGGGTCTGTTTGTAAACCTTCATTCCTGCGGTTGTATCGCAAATCAGATTGAAAATATCATTGAATCTGGATTCGATTCCTGGGAAGGACAGTCAAACTGCAATGATATGGAAGCAATTATGCAGGAACACGGAGATCGTCTGGCACAGTGTACGATGATGGTACTGGATCCTGCGATGACCGATGATGAACTTCTTGCTTATATTGACAGCGTTTTAAATGGCGTAGGTTCTAAAGGAAGATTATTGTGTCTGTTTGGTGATACAAATCCGAACCGTTCCTTTAATACACTGGAAGAATTGTATAAGAAATCCAGAATTTATTATTGCGGTGAAGAAAAATAATTCGAAGCCATTATTTCTAAAGAATTTAGTCTCATAAAAGGAAAGTTATGAAAAAAGTATAAACAAAATGGGCTGAAAAGGATATAAATATTTTCCAATTTGTTCATCAATCATTCAAATTTAAGTCACAGTATTATCACATTTCCGAAGTATGATATAGGCATAAACAACAAGAGTTGATTGAAAGATTGGATTAGAACAATTGATTAAAAACTCGATTAAAACAATTGATGAAGTCAATTGCTTAAAAGATTTGATTATAAGTTTCATTTTAGATATATTTTCATAACTTTCTCCTTTCGAATAAACAGGGTAGCCAGTGCGCGTGCTATCCTGTTTATTTTGTGTCAGCAGCAAGAATTTCAAATGCAAGCTGTAAGATCAGGCGAACTTTTGGGTCTTCCAGATCCATCTGCAGGATTTCCTGGATTCGTTTGATCTGATAAAGAAAAGTACTGCGATGCATGTAGGCAGCGCGTATTGTATCAGCGATATTGCGATCGTGTTCCAGATAGAGCTTTAATGTTTCGGTATAATTATGTTTTTTCTTTCGATCGTAGTCCATCAGCATTTTTAAGCCCTCTGGAATAAAAACTTCCGGAATTGTTTTCTCGGTACATTTTTGAATCATATAGTCCAGCTGATATTCTTCAAATTTGAAATACCACTGGGTTGGATTTTTCTGTTCTCCGATCTGTCCGGCAATGATCGCCTGCTGATAATAATAATACAAATTTTTAAAATCATGATAAGTCGTACTGATGCCAGCTGACAGCAGATTATCTCTTAAAAAAGGAAGGATGATCGCATACAGCTGATCGCGTGTAGTACGAAGCTGGGTTAGGTTGCATACAAATACGATCTGGTTTCCTTTAATTGTATAACACTCCTGCATGATCATTTTAGACAACAGTAGTGCGAGTGGTTCCAGTGCAGCTGTCGTATTTTCTGCTTTTAAACGTAAGACCAGGCAGATGTAAGCATCAAACATTTGCCAATGAAAGCTTTCGAGCAGTGTTATGATCTTCTGTTCTGGTAATAAATGATGATTTAACAAACTTTGAAAGGTTTCTTCCAGTTCCTTCGGACGAACAAAAGAAAGCATTTCGCTGTTGAGCAGTCTCTTTTTTAAATACGAGCCAAAAATTTCAATCAATGCAAAGTCCTTATCGGTAAAAGGCTTTATGATCTCATCAAAACAAATCCGAGCGACAAAAGTATTTTCTATAAAAATATTATAAAACAAGGTTCGGAATCCATACATTTTACCAGAATAGATTGCAGGTTCTGTTTGTTGGATGGCCTTGTTGTATTCATCATCTACAACCATCAGGTTAATGTCTTCCGAAGTTAAGGTATCTCCAGAATTAAGAAAAAAATCTCTTTTATAATCTTTATACAATTTTGTTTCTTTTTCAGGAGAAATAATATCACAGCAAAGGACACGAAAAAAAGCACCTTGTGCATAGATTCCATTTTCTACGATTGCAGCAGAACGAGAGGCCAGTTCTTGAAAGGAAAGTTGTTGATCGAGTACTTGCTGAAGGCTGTTTCCCCATTCTTGATACTGATGAAATTGTTGATTTACAAAATTGAGCAGATCTAGTTCGGAAATCGGGTCTTCCGTATATAAAAGATTGCAATTAGCACAGATCCATTGCTGCGGCGGGCGGCCGATACAAAGAATAGAGGGGATTTCTTTTGAAATAAATCTTTCCGGGAGAATTTCTGCTTTTACGATATACAAAACCTCTTTTTGAAATGTTTCTGGTAATTTTGACAAAAAGAGAGAATACGAGCAATAGCGTTCAATCGGCTTTTCTACGAGATTTCCCTGGAATTTCCACTGCATTTTTTTAAAATCTTCGTTCAAAATGTGTAAATTTAATTTCATCATATTCTCCTCTTTGTTCTTTCTTAATAAAAAGTTCCATTCTTTTTTACTATACTATATTTTGATGGGAAACTCAATTTTTTTCCTATAAAATATAGGAAAATTGCTTCAAAATAAATATATTTTAGAGTCTAAACATGGAAAAAAATTTGTGCTAAGATTTTTACATGATAAAGTTATCATACATCCGATCGGAAAATATATGAAATATGATTCGTATAAAATATACTAATTTATATTTATCGAATGAGTGTTTTTATATCAAAAAGAACTGAGATTAAGAAAAGAAAGAAGGAATCAAGATGAGCTGCATGAAAATGAATTTAGCAAAAGAGTTAGAATGCAAGGGAATGTATCCTTTTGAAGGAACTTACTATGGTGGACCTTATCCAGCTGTAGAAAAACTTAATCAGCCGATCAGTCCAAAAGAAAATCTGCTGCGTTATTATCGGGGAGAAGATTTTGAATGGATTCCAGATCTTTTAAGCGATCAGATTGATATTACCCCTCATTGTAATGTTGATGTAGATGCTTGTGATTACGAAGGTGGATACGATGCGTTTGGTGTAAAATGGATTCCCGTAGAAGGTGGGATGCTTCCTTCGTTTGTAGAGCCGGGATTTAAATTGTTGGATGATATCGCAGATTGGAAATCCTTAACATTTCCAGAGGTTGATCGTTGGGATTGGGCGAGTTATGCAGCCAAATATAATGAAACCTATCAAAATGATGATCGTTTGCGCAGAGGGATTCTCCTTTCAGGTTATTTTGAACGTTTGATTTCCATTATGGGATTTGAAGAAGCAGCAATATCGATGTTAACCGATCCTGAATCCGTAGAGGAATTCTTCAATGAACTGACGAAAGTCAATATTCAGATCATGAAGCATTATATTGAAGATTTTGGCTGTCAGTCGATTATGATCCACGATGACTGGTCATCACAGCGTGCGCCCTTTTTCTCCGTGGAGATTGTTGAAGAACTGCTTGTTCCTCAGCTGAAAAAACTGGTGGATTATGCGCATGAAAGAAATATTATTTTTACCTTACATAGCTGCGGAAATGCGCAGATGTTAATTCCGGCTATGATCGCAGCAGGTGTTGATGCATGGCAGGCGCAGTATGACTCTCTGGATTTGGATGCTGTTTATGAGGCTTGTGGTGATGATTTAATCTTTGAATCGTATCCAACTGTTCCAGATGGAATCAGAGGGGATGAACTGGAAGCTTATATCCGGGAGATTTTGGAAAAATTCTGTGTGAACCACAAAGGGTTTATTGAGTTTTATGATTTTGATGAAGAACGTGCGCTGGAAACCAGAAAACTGATGTATAAAGTGGGACGTGAATTGGCAGTAGAAGGAAGAGCGAAATAATTCATTCCTTATAGATTTGTTTCCTTTCAAACGTCACCTTCTCTGTTTCGATTCGTGCATTGATGGAATTTTCAGAATATGTTAGAATAAGGGCATTGAAACGATTTGATAGCAAGTCAGCCACTCATCACTTGAGCAAACAGTCTGAAGTGTGGCTTATGAAAGGATTGAATTTATGAAATACGATTATTTAGTAGTAGGTTCCGGTTTGTTTGGGGCAGTTTTTGCTTACGAAGCAAAAAAACGGGGCAAAAGCTGTCTGGTCATTGATAAGCGCAGCCATATAGGCGGCAATATTTATACAGAAAAGATTGAAGATATTAATGTTCATAAATACGGTGCTCATATTTTCCATACCAGTAATCAGGAAATCTGGGACTATATGAATCAGTTTGCCGAGTTTAATCATTATATCAATTCTCCGATCGCTGTCTATAAAGACGAACTCTATAACCTGCCCTTTAATATGAATACATTTAGTAAGATGTGGGGAGTTCGTACACCTGCGCAGGCGAAGGAGATCATTAGAAAGCAGATTGAAGATCTGGATATTACAGAGCCGTCTAATCTGGAAGAACAGGCATTGTCTTTGGCAGGTCGTGATGTATATGAGAAGCTGGTAAAAGGTTACACGGAAAAACAGTGGGGACGAAGCTGTACGGAATTACCGCCGTTTATTATCAAACGCCTGCCGCTTCGCTTTACGTATGACAATAACTATTTTAATGATCGTTTTCAGGGGATTCCGATCGGTGGCTATACAGCGATCATTGAGAAGATGCTGGAAGGAATCGAGGTAAAAGTCGATACCGATTATTTTGTATTTCGCAAGGAACATCCGGATGTAGCTGAAAAAACAGTTTTCACCGGTATGATCGATGAATATTTTGATTACTGCTGCGGTCCTTTGCAGTATCGTTCGGTTCGTTTTGAGACAGAAGTGCTGGATGAGGAAAATTACCAGGGAAATGCGGTAGTGAATTATACGGATCGAGAGGTTCCCTACACACGTGTGATCGAACATAAACATTTTGAGTTTGGAACACAGCCGAAAACCGTGATTTCAAGAGAGTATTCTTCTGAATGGAAGCAGGGAATGGAGCCGTATTATCCGGTAAATGATGCGGAGAATAATGCTTTGTATGAGAAATATCGGGAATTGGCGCAGAAAGAGAAGCATGTAATCTTCGGCGGCAGACTGGGGCAGTATAAGTATTATGATATGGATAAGGTTGTGGCAGCTGCTCTGGATTGTGTAAAGGAAGAATTTGGAGAATAACACGTTATGTTATATCGAATTCAGGATGGAACGGTTTCACTGGGAGGTGAGACCGTTTTTTCGCATATTAATTTTGAGATTCGCGGCAATGAAAAGATTGCTCTTGTCGGTAAAAACGGCTCTGGGAAGACGACGCTTTTACGGCTTTTGGCGGGAGAATTGTCGTTAGACCGCGATGATAAACGGAAGCAGGCGGGTATTTACCAGTCGCGTGATCTGCGGATCGGATTGCTCGCACAGCATGTCCTGCAACGTGCCGAAGATGCAGACCGAACGGTGGAAGATGTGCTGTTGGAAGCTTGTCCTTGTCCAGATAGCTGGGATCGGGATCGATTTTTGTATGAGCAGGAATACGATCGTTTGTTTACAAGCTTTGGCTTTCAAAAGAAGGATAAGAAAAAGCGTTTGGGAGAATTTTCCGGCGGACAGCGGACTCGAATTGCATTTATTCGGCTGATGCTGGAAAAACCGGATCTTTTACTTTTGGACGAACCGACCAATCATCTCGATCAGGAGATGTGTGAGTGGTTGGAAAGCTGGATCAAACAGTATGAAAAAGCGGTGGTGATCGTGTCTCATGACCGGTATTTTCTGGATGAAACGGCGCAGAGTGTTTATGAAATCTCGGAAAAGAAATTGGTTCGCTATGCAGGGAATTATTCTGCGTTTGTGGAGCAGAAGCAAAAACAGGAACAAATCCGGAGAAAAGAGTGGGAGCAGCAGCAGGCAGAAATCGAACGGCTGAATGCGCTGATTGTCAAATTCCGGGGAAAACCCAGAAAAGCGGCGTTTGCACGTTCACGCCAGAAATTATTGGATCGGATGGAACAGATGGAAAAGCCTTCTGATGAAATGCTTCGTCCTGTGCCGGGAACGATTGAGCCGGAAGTACTCAGTGCAAAATGGGTGCTGGAAGCAGAAGAACTGCAGATTGGTTATGACCAGGTTTTACTGGAATTGAATCTGAGAATCCGGCGCGGGCAAAAAATCGCTGTAATCGGACCGAATGGAATTGGAAAAAGTACGTTTCTAAAGACCGCAGCAGGCTTACTGCCGCCTCTAAAGGGAAAATGTACACTGGGGCAGCGTGTTACCATGGAATATTTTGACCAGCATACCGCTTCAACGCTTGCAGATTGCAGTGTCAAAGACCATTTTCACCAGCGCTATCCTTCTTTAACGGAGCAGGAAGTGCGGTCGATATTGGGACGTTTTCTATTTCGTGGAAAGGATACCGCAAAATGCGTAAAAGACCTCTCCGGTGGTGAGAAATCCAGATTGATCTTTGCAGAAATCTTTCAAAGCTGTCCGAATTTTATGATTTTGGATGAACCGACCAATCATATGGACATTTCTGCCAAGGAAATGTTGGAATCGCTATTTCGCTCGTATCAGGGAACATTGCTTTTTGTCTCCCATGACCGCTATTTTATTGAACAGGTAGCCGATGCATTGCTTGTCTTTGAGAAAGACCGTGTGATGTATTATCCATTCCATTACCGTCATTATCGAAAGAAACTGCAAAAAGCAGGGGAACTGCCGAAGGCATTTACATTGCAGCAGAAAAAGGAAGTGTGGGAGCTGGAAGAAAACCAGGCACTTCTGGAAGGACTGCGAAACGTACCCGAAGCGGAAAAAGGGCGTTTTCGCTCCATTTCTACCGAGCAGGCTTATCAGGATTGGCGGAAACGACTGATGAATGAAGAATTGGAGCAGATTGAAGCAAAAATTCAACAAATAGAGGAACTATTCAAACAACAGAAACAGATTGAACAACTTGTGCAATTAGGCTATTCGAAGGAAAACATTTGCCGGCAAGAGGAGGAAGGGATTTACTGGCAAGATGAGAAAATGGAAGATGATCTTACCGAAGAAGCTAATGCGGCGAAAACGTTTTGGCAGGAAGAACAGCGCTTCGAATGGATTTCGGAGGAGTTTGATCGGCTGCTGGAACTGTGGACACAAAAATGCCTGGAATGGAATGTGTTTCTAGAGGAAGAAGTTTTTGTGGACGAAGGATAAGATTTTGCAAAAAAACTGCATGATTCACAAAACATTTTTTGTGATGAAATTTATGTGATATGGAAAAGTTGCAATGGATAGATACATGGCAGAAACTAGAATGGAATTGTTAAAAGAAGGATAGTTTCACAATCTGGAACAAAAAAAGGGAGTGCCGCTCCAACGTGATCAATTTGGCTGATCCGTTTGGAATTCGGTCACTCCCTTATTTTCCATCAAGTCATAGTTTATTTTTCGAATTGGATCGGAACTACATCCTGGTCTAAAGCACGGAATTCATAGCCCTTGTCTTTCAGTGCAGAAAGAATTTGAGGAAGGGCTTCTACCACTGCTGTTTTGTTGGGAACATCGTGCATCAGAAGGATGGTTTTGTTATTATAGCTGCTTTCCTTTACTGCTTTGGAAACCATCTCGGAGCAGGATAATCCGTCGGTATCGCCGGTAAATGCATTCCAGTCATAGTAAATTAATCCTTCGGATTTTACGTGCTGGATCAGCTCTGTCCGGATGTTTTTATTGTAGCTGGCATTGCTTCCGCCGGGAAAACGGAACAGATGGCTGTCTTCACCGGTTGCGTTGACGATAATAGTGTTCATCTTGTTGTAGTCACTCATATAGGCATCAACGGACTGGTAGATTTCCTGATAGCGATGAGAGAAGGTGTGAACACCAACTGCATGACCGCGGTCATGGATTTCTTTTAATTTATCGCTTAATGCATTGCCTTCCATATATTGGCTGGTTACAAACCAGGTTGCTTTTGCATCGTATTGATCGAGAATGTTAAGGATTGCATCTGTATTGCTGCTGGGGCCGTCATCGATCGTTAAATAAACGACTTTTTCATCGTCATTCGGTTCTCCGCTCGTTGTATTGGGTAAAGCAGCCGAAGAAGATTCTTCTGTAGAACCATTTTCAAAAGTACTTTCGGTACTTTCTTCGTCCGTCATTGTTTCGGACTCGGAAGATTCTGTTGTTTGTGAAATTTCCTGAGTGGATTCCTGGGTAGTACTTTGCGTACTGCTTTCTGCTGCATTGCTCTGTGCGTCGTCATCTTTAGAGGATGCACAGGCTGTGAAAGCCAGCATCATGCAAAGAATAAGAGAAAACAGGAAAAAACGTCGGGAAATTGATTTTTTAGATAAGCGAAAACTATCTTTTGTGTATAACATACTGAAAACTCCTTACTGTAATGAAATGAATGATTAGTAGTATAATATGAGAACAGATTTGAAAAGGGGTAGCATATCTTTTCAGATTGCTGTAAAATCTTTTTCAAATACGTTCGGTGAAGTATACAGAGGATACTTTTGCAAACCTGTTCTATTTTATCAAATAGATGTTTCATAAGTGTCCTATATTTGTTACGAAATTATGAATAGTTGTAAATTGGTGCAGATGTTTTTTACTGAGAGCAACAGTCAACCGTTTTCTCTGTAGAATTTAACTCGAATAGCAGTATACCATGTATCTTCAATTTGAAAATAGGCAACTGACTACAAATTTACAAGGCTTCTCTCACCGCCTAAAGGCAGTTGGGGGTGTCTATGACAAAGGAAAGGATTTATTTATGAATAAAAGCGATTGGGATTTGAAAAAGGAACGGACAGATCATTATGAATTAACTTGTGAAAAGTGGAGAGAGATTTTTCTGGGGCTGGATCAGCAGGAACTGGCGAAACGTTTTTCGATGCAGCAGGATGAAGATGCCTGGTATATCGAGTATTATCATCGTTGCTACCGGCTGGATAAAAAAAGCGGCAGGATTGTTTGTAAGGAAAATCCGGATATGCCGTTGTCGTTTAATACGCTCATGTCAATCTATAACCTGTTCTATTATTCGAAGCCGTATGCGCAGGTACGTGGGGAATTTGTTCCGTTTCGGCAGGTGAAACGGGCGGCTCCGTTTGATCCGGCTTTTCAGAAAACGGTGATCCGTGTGCTGGCTAAAAGTTTTGAAGGACACGCGGATTTGTTGGAAAAAGCGTGTCTGGCGATGGGTGGAACGAAAATTCCACAGGGCGATGTCGGATATGTTGTCAAAGCATTTGACTGGATGCCGGTTATGGTAGTGTTTTGGGATGCGGATGAAGAATTTGAAGCACAGGCCAATATTTTATTTGACGCAGATATTACAGATTTTTTGCACGAGGAAACCGTTGTTTGTATTGGTTCAGAGCTGGTAAAGCGGCTTTGTGAGGAAGCCGGGATTATGGAAC
>CAZTHP010000004.1:31114-57325 GCA_964613155.1 uncultured Lachnospiraceae bacterium
GGAAGGCAAGATGTACATCCATATTTGAAAGCAGCAGCTAAGAGAAAATAAGAGATCCATTATTTTAATGCGAGGCTGTCATTTAAAATAAGCGTACTGTAAAGAAAAAGCACATCCTGATCGGTAAATTCGATCCATTTCCCAATCGTACTGCTTGAAATATAGCGCAAGTCAACGAGTGTAATCTTTGCATATCCCGTTAATAAAAGCGGTGCAAGGCTGCTGGCAAAGGAATCCCGAAAAAGAATCAGTTCCTTCTCCGTATTTGCAGAAGGATTTTCCAGAACAAGAACGGCATTTTGCCCGGACAGGAACATTTCATAGGGATCCTTGCCGGCAGCATATTTTGAATCGTACATAGGCTTCTCGACAGGCGTACCGCTATCCAGACACGTTACGGTGCAGGAATCAAGCAGATCATTCGTGAGATAGTGAATGGAATCCGGAGCCGCAGGCAGGGCTATCTGGCCGCAGTAGACACCGAAAAAGGGAGTTTTTAAGGTGTGTTCTTCGTACGAGGTCGATAAAATCGCCGGATTCGGGGATGATGCCTGCAAAGAAGTTAAGGACTGCGAGGAAGCCGGATTCATTTCGGTTAATAAAGTTTGCGCAATATCCACAATCCGTTCCTGCCGCCAGTGGGTATCCGTCCGGTAATAATCCTCCAGCGAAAGGTGGTCGATGATGGGAAGGTACGTCATAAATGGTGTCTTTTCCCGCATTTTCTCAACAAGTTCATCGTAATCAATAGAAGGATAGCCGTTTGGAGCTGCTAGAAAATAATTTTTATCCGGTATGATCGAGAGGTAAATGTCATGTTCTCCATCGACCAGCCAATTGTCATAAACGGCTTGAAAACAGTCTGCTGCATGATTCAACATTGCTTCATTTAGAGAAGCATCTAATTTAGATAAATGTCCATTTCTTTGAAAAAGTCCATTATAATCCTGTTTTTGAAAGAAAAAAAGTTCTGAAAATGCTTTCCAGCTTCGAAAAGAATCCCGCGCCGGAAATTGATCCTGTGTGTAGGTTTCAAATTTTTCCATAAAATCCCCAGTAGAAAGGGCAGTTTTACTATATTCTGGAAAAGAAGCCAAGACCCGCCGTTCCAGATCGGAAAACGTTTTGGGTTTACAAATCCAGCAGCTGATCGACATTCCGAAGAAGAAAAGTGTCATCGTGCCGATTAAAAAAATCGAATACAAGCGTTTCCTCATATTTTTATTCTCATTTCTTATTTAAGATTTTCTTGATATCGTGTTGTTTTATAGGCGATTTCAAGTACAATTCATTCTTATCCTGTGATGCAATTCCCCCAACACCCCCACAAAAAACGAGTTTCCTTAGAATCGAAAATAGAGAAAGGGCTGAAACGAACCATCTACTAAATAAGCTGTGTTGGTTAAAAGCAGCAAAATTAACACCAGTGGTTCGAAAATGGCAAAAAGAATTTCTCCTTTCGCGGTTTGCTGCAATCGCAAGAGAAGCTTTTTTGGCAGCGGCGTTGCACCAACAATGGACAAAATTCCAATAAAGAAATAACTTTTCAAATAGTAGACAGCGGCAGTGGAAGTTTTGGCAACTCCACCTAACCCAAATAAACACAGCAGATCAGTTTTTAATTCGGATAGGCTGGAAGCATTGAAGATTACAAAGCTGATGCAAATGAAAAACAAAACCAGCAGGTGACGGAGCAATTGTTTTAAGATATTTGAGCGTTGTACGAGTTGTTTCTGCTGTTGTATTGTCTCCTGTTTTTGCAGTTTCCATGGATTCTGTATTGTCTCCTGTTTTTGCAGTTTCCATGGATTCTGTATTTTCTCTTGTTGCTGCGATTTCCATGGATTCTGTGTTTTCTCTTGTTGCTGCGATTTCCATGGATTCTGTGTTTTCTCCTGTTGCTGCGATTTCCATGGATTCTGTGTTTTCTCCTGACGCTGCGATTTTGATTGTTTCCACTGCTTTTCGATGATCAGCAGAACTGCAAAATACAGTCCCCAGATCAGGAAGTTCCAGGCGGCTCCGTGCCACAGTCCTGTCAGCAGCCAGACAATCAGAATATTGCGAAACCAGCGCTGTTTGGAAACGCGATTTCCGCCGAGGGGGATATAAATATAATCACGAAACCAGCTGCCAAGGGAAATATGCCAGCGACGCCAAAATTCTGTAATACTGGAAGAAATATAGGGGTAGTTGAAATTTTCTGGAAAATGGAATCCAAAAATCCGCCCTAATCCAATGGCCATATCGCTGTATCCGGAAAAGTCAAAATAAATGTGCAGCATAAAGGCAACTGCGTAAATCCAGTAAAACAGCACGGATTTGTCAGGTGAGGCGCGGAAAATCTCACATAATTCGCCCAGAGTATTGGAAAACAGGATTTTTTTGGAAAGCCCCAAAATAAAACGTCGAATACCAGAAGCAATCTGGTCTGTTGTGTGAATTCGATCGGAGAGTTCTTCTGCAATCTGTGAATAACGTACGATGGGACCTGCGATCAGCTGGGGAAACAGTGCGATATAAGCGGCAAGAGAAATGGGATTTTTCTGTGCCGGCACTTCCTTCCGATAGACATCGATCAGATAACTAAGAAGCTGAAATGTATAGAAACTGATTCCGATCGGAAGGGCTTTTTGCGCGAAGAAAGAGGTCAGCCATTGTGGAAGTACCTGATTTTGCGCGAAAAAAGAGGTTAGCCATTGCGGAAGTACCTGATTTTGTGCGAAAAAAGAGGTCAGCCATTGTGGTAATATCTGTTTGGACGAAATGGAGAAAAGTCCTGTGAAAATTTCTCCCAGAAAGCCGGAATATTTATAATAGATCAGCATTCCTGCGATCATTCCGATGGAAAGCCAGAAAATTAGCCGGGAAATGGACTGGTTTTGAGTTTTTTCCAAAAGAAGACCAGTAAGATAGCCCATTAAAATCGCTGCAAGCATCGGAAAAATATGCCTGGGTTCTCCCCAGGCATAAAAAAGCAAGCTGAAAACCAGCAAAACCACATTTTTCAGACACTTTGGCGCAAGAACGTAACAGATCAGCACACAGGGCAGAAAATAATATAAAAATGGAATACTGGAAAAAAGCAAGGGTCTATTCTCCGAGCTGTCTAGGACTCATCAGGAAGAAAACGGTATGGTCAACAGACTCTACAATTAATTCCTCTGCTTCTGTACAAATATTCCAGCGCAGATTTGCATTTTCCTTCAAAGTAGAAGTAAATGCATCCACATCGGCATTTTCATCTAATACGAAAATGTAGCCGATAAAGGGAATTGTGCTGATGGAAGGAGCAAAAATCGCGCCCTCCTGGAAACCAGTAATTTCGGTGTTGCTAAATCCGGTTAACAGACCTTCATTGATTGATCCGGATTCGCCGAAAAATTCGATGATCGGATTGGAGATTAAGGTCTGTGCCAATTCAGCAGCAGTCGGAGCTGGATCAGCCTGTTTCATTTCCTCCTGAAACGCTTTTAACAAGGTCTGACCAACGGTTTCTCCATTTTCGGAAGAATCAGCAGAAGAATCAGCGGATAAAGAAGTTTCCTGAGGATCAGCAGAAAAATCCGTTTCAGCAAAACTGGAAGATTCGGTATTTGCATTGGATTCTGTTGATTTGCTGCCGCAGGCGGTAAAAGAAAAGCACATGGAAATTGCCAGGAATGTAATCATTAATTTTTTCATCATAAATTTCAGTTGCGGAACCCCACTACATTTATGTGATGGGAGGCGCAACGTTCTCCTTTCTAACATGCATTTTTGATTCGTTTGTTTTTATTGCAATTCCTCTGGAGTATATCCCGAAAACTCAGAGTATATCCTTGAACTCAGAGGATATTTCAAAAACCAGAGCGAATTTGCTTCTATAGGATACCATAAAGTTTAAAAATAGAATAGGTGTTAACTGGATTTTCAAAGAAAATAATGATAAGATACAAAAGATTGGTCGGTTGGTATGAAAACTTTCAGGAATTGATGTCTTGCAAAAGTGAAAATTTCCAGGGCAGAAACGTCGGGAAGAACTAAAAATGGAGAGGGGGAGATTTGAAATGGAAAGTCGGAATATTACAGAATTGTATCAGGAAATTGGAATGGTTTTTCGTCGTTTGGGTGCGGATCAGGTCATTTTACTGAGTTCGAAGGTGCTTCACGATTCAGAGTACGAACTGTATTTGGAAATTGCGGTAGATGGTGCAGTAGATTTAAAGGAATTGCAGGAAGAAAGCCGGAAACAATGGCCGGATATTGAGATGCAGCTTTTGCTTAAAACGGAGGAGCTGGATGGCGAACTTTTGGATGAAATACAGGAATACGGAATTTTATTGTAAAGGTGGAGCTGTATATTCGATGTGTCGGTAAACCACTTCTGCTTTCGTTGGGGAGTGTCAAATTTGTTCACAAATTGTCCATAAAAAGTTTACAGGAAGATGGTTTTTTGGAATCTTTGAACATGTTATACTAAAGCTGCGGCGACTTTGAACGATTGATTTGTGCATTTGTTTACCAGAAGGTGCATTTGTACGGTTCTTTTAAGTTGTCGTTGAGATTTTTGTGAATCAGTATAATATTTCACACAGGTAATCGGTAATTTGCCGTAATTTTGGAATAAATAAAATGGAAGGGATTTTCCGATATGAATACAGTAATCTTATACACAGCAGCACCTGCTGGACATGCAGCAGATGATGAAAAACAGGTGGAGCAGTTCGCTGCCGAGTTAAATCGTTTCTATGAAAAATTCAAATTAAAAGTGGAGTTTTGCGCGCATGGCGCAGCATTTCCTTTGAAAAAAGGCGGTTATTATTCGGTGAAAATGCTTCAAAATCCGTTGATGCGACAGATGAAAGAGGCAGCGCTTTGCTGTGTCATTTTTTTGTGCAAAAAGGAAGAAGTGGCTTTGGATGAGCTGCAAGATCTGATCCGAAATTTGCAGCAGAAGAAAAAAACGGAAATTGCGGTGTATTTTAAGCCTAATGATGACATGCATCCGGTTTACAATGATATAATTCGGAGAATTGCGCAGGTCGATGAAAAAACGGTTTTTTCGCAGGAGGAACAGCAGCAGCTTTCTGCACGGGCGAAGAATTTACTGAATTTTGGCTGTGCTTGTGACCGGGAGAATAAGTTCAAGGAAGCAGAAGCGGCTTATCGGGAATCTTTGGTGATTCAAAAGAAATTGAGCCAGGTGAATGAAGCGGTATGGATGCAAGATTTATCGCTTCCCTATCATAATTTAGGGGCATTGTATTATCGGATGAATCGGCTGAAAGAAGCGGAATCGTTATATGAGGAGGCAATCCGCACCCGCAGGAAAGTAGCAGAGCAGAAGGGGGATGCGTATCTATCCTTTTTAGCAGTCAGCCAGATGAATCTGGGTACTTTGTATGTACGGACGGAACGGCTGGAAGAAGCAGAGAAGACCTATCGGGAGGCATTGGCAATCCGTGAGAAGCTTGTGGTACAAAGCGATGTGCTTTCACAGCTTCAGCTGGCAGATGTGTATGGAAATCTGGGAAATGTGTGCAGTCGGCAAAATCATTTGGAAGATGCGGCTGAGATGTTTGAAAAGGCATTGGCGATTCAGAAAAATGCTCTGGAAGAAGATGAAAATCAAGTGCAGCAGAAGCAAACGTCAGAAGCAGAGACAGAAACAGGAGCCAGTCATACGGATTCGAATACTGTAAAAATGAAACAAGGAGTTTCCCAACAGTACATACAGATCAAGAGTAAGGCTGCGATGAACAGCAATGCGCTGGGGCTTGTTTATTTGAAACAAAAATGCCCGGAAAAAGCGCAGGAGCAATACCTTTTTGCTGAAAAGCTGTATACAGAACTGGCGAAAGGAAAAGCAGAGGAATTTGAACCGCCGTTGGCGATGATTTCTTATAATTTAGGGAATATTTTCCGGAATTCACAGCAAATGGAAGATGCGGCGCGGTATTTTGATAAAGCATATACAATCTGCGAGGCGTATAAGGAAAAAGTTCCCATGTGCAAGCAGTTGTATCACGCAATGCATGAGGCTCGTGAGCAAGGGATGGAAAAGCAGGCAAAATTGATCGAGCAGCTGGAAGAAAAAGGAAAAGAAGCGCAGGAGCAGGGGATGACCGAGCAGGCACTTTCCTGTTTTCAGCAGGCGGCTGCTTTGTATCGAGAACTGCAAAGTCCGAAATATCAGGCAAAAGCGGCATTTCTTTATACCGACCTGGGACTTTGGCATTGGGATCAGGAACAGTTAAAAGAAGCGGAAACCTGTTATCAGATGGCGTTGCTTCTTTATCGAAAATGCGCAGAGGAAGATGCCAAGTATCAGCCGGAGGTAGCAGTTGCCTGCTATAATCTGGGGATTTTTTACCAGGAAACACGCGAGGAAGACGTGAATGAACAGCTGCGGGAAGCATTTGAAATTGCCGGAAAGCATTTGGAAAGCAGTGAGCAGTGCCGGGAGATTTATGAAAATCTGGAAGATGAACCGCTGTATGAGACAGAAAAAGCAGAGTCTTTGGGAGCGAAACAGGCAGCGGAGCAAGTAAGCGAACAGGAAGCTGATGTTTTAAAAGGAACTGGTCGTGCCGAGAACGGAGCAGCAAAGGCAGCGGATGCTTTCAAAGGTATGGCTAGAGGAGAAACAGAAGCTGAAACGTTAGAAGCTGCTGATTTAACAACAGAAACGTCTCAGAGAACTGGAAAAACGACTGGTGAAACGGCTGATAAAGCTGCGGGTAAGGAAAGTGCTGGTGAAACCACTGGTGCTGAAAAATCGTTGGAAAAACAAACTGGAAATTCTTCCGGGAATTGGCTGAGACGGATTTTCAAGAAACGATAATGAAATTTCTAACTGCGTGTTCGAGTTGCAAGGTTTTCTATTATGAATAAATAGAAATTTTGTGAAAGCGTGTATTTAAATTAAAATTGTGTATTCAAATGAAAAGCGTGTATTTGAATATGGTAAAGGAGTAAAATGAGGTTGGGGGCTTTTGCCCCAACCTCATTTTGTTCAACTTACCATGGTAAAGATGTTGCTTCGTTTGGTTTATTTGAAAAATTTCTCTTTAATCACTTCTGTTGGCATTTTTTGTCCGGTCCACAGTTCAAAGGAGGCAGCGCCCTGATATAACAACATGTACATACCGTTGGCGGTTCGGCAGCCAGCGGCTTTTGCTTCCTGTAAAAGTCTGGTTTCCTGGGGATTGTAGATGACATCAAATACAAACAGGTCTTTGTGGAAGAAAGAGGGATCTGTGATGATCGTGCGGTCGGTATGCGGTGCCATTCCGACTGAGGTTCCATTTACAAGAATGTCACTGTTTGCAATCGCATTTTTTAACAATTCCGGGTCGGAAAAGTCATGGAGCGTTACATGACAGGAAGTTCGTTCATTTAACTGCGCCACGATAGATTCTGCGCGTTCAAAAAAGCTGTCACGTACATTGAATACATGAATTTCATGAAGTCCATCTAATGCGGCTTGTACTAAAATGGCAGTTGCAGCGCCGCCTGCGCCCAAAAGGGTCATATTTTTTCCAATAATATCTTCGCCGCAGTCTTTTACAGCACTCATAAAACCGATTCCGTCAGTCGTGTATGCAGTAAGCACACCGTTATCGTTGACAATGGTGTTGCAGGCACCGGAAATTTCAGATGCCGGAGAAAGTCGATCGGCGAGTTTGCACATAATATTTTTGCCAGGCATTGTGATATTCCAGCCGCGGCAGCCCATCGTGCGAAGTCCTTCCACTGCTGTTTCCATATGGGATTCATCGACATCAAATGCCAGATAGGCATAATCCAGGTTTAATAAACGGCATGCTTCGTTGTGCATAGCAGGGGAAATACTGTGTTGAACAGGGCTTCCTAACAGACATAATAGTCCAGTGTGTCCAGTAATTTGATTTGACATAAAGGCCTCCTTCGTAAAAGTCACAGAGCTGTTCGTAAACGTTATAGAACTGCATCATAAAAGTCATAAAGTGCAGGTAACAGCGCAAGTTCCAGCTGAAAGATGTTATAAAAGCTATAAAGTGCAGGTAACAGCGCAAGTTCCAGCTGAAACGGTATTATAAAAGTTATAAAGTGCAGGTGACAGCACAAGTTCCAGCTGAAATGCTGTTATAAAACTATAAAGCTGCTGAAAAAATCGGCAGCTTCTAAAATAATAAGCCATAAAATTACCGGGTAAGGTACAGCTGACTTGCTTCCCTTCCGAAAATATCTTCTCCAGTTTCATAATGAAAGAGATATTTATCATAGCAGTTGATGACTTCTGTTCGCATAAAGGTTTGTCTGCGGACGAAATCATTGGTGTATTCGGCATGAACATGGCCATATAAATGATAGCGCGGATGGTAGCGCATCAAAAGCTGAGTAAAGATTTCAAATCCTTTGTGAACCGGGTCTGCGCCGTCTCCCAGCCCTAAAGCGGGGGAGTGGGTCATCAGAATATCAAATCCCCGATAGCGTTTGATCTGGAGCCACAATTTCATGAGGCGGGTGCGCATTTGAAATTCCGTATATTGGTAGGGCGGTTCTCCGTTGTACTGGATCGAACCGCCTAGTCCCAGAATCCGTACGCCGTTGTGGACATAAATTTTATCCTCAATGCAGATGGAACCTTCCGGTCTTCGGCGTTCGTATCGGGTATCGTGGTTTCCGTGAATGTAAAGAACAGGGCATTTGGCAAACGTGGTCAAAAAGTCCAGATATTCTGCTTTTAAGTCTCCGCAGGACAGGATCAGGTCAACATGATCCAGCTTGCCGGGTTGGTAAAAATCCCAGTAAAATTTGGATTCAATATCAGAAATTGCAAGTATATTCATAATAATAAAGGTACTTTCTTTCGCGGCATTTCCTGCGTTATTCTAAGGTTACGTTCTTCACGCCGGAAACTTTGACCAGTGGAATGCTTTCGTCTTTTAAAGACCAATTTTCGGGAATTGAGCCGATGACATTGTCGGCCAGCCAATCCATTTTCATGAGTTCTTCCGGGCTGAAGCCATCGCCGCCGTCATGCTGGATTCCGTTTTGGTCTGTGATCATGCCTCCTAGAGGGGAGACAAGACCGTTTATGATGCCCTGTTTTAAGAGCTCAACCATGCGTCTGGTTGCGGCAGGGACTTTTTCAGAGCAAATAACGTCGATTACGCCGGCGGACATTCCCCACCAGTAATTGATCGCTTTGCGGTTGATATCAGTTTCTTCTGGTTCTTCGGTTTTCCAGGTTCCATTTAAAATATCGCGGATCAGCCGCTCATAAAAGACACCCCAATGCCAGACAGGAAGTACAAGATTTTCCATCTTGGGATAAGTCGTTTCATCCAGCATATACAAGCCAAATTCGCGGGAAGCGGTCTGCGGTTTGATATTGTCCATACCGGAAATGAACCGGATATTTTCTTTCTGAAACAGTTCAAGCGGGTTGCTGTCTTTTATACAGGTCCAATTGAGATAAATCTGTGCTCTGGGATTTACCATACGGGCACCCATGGCAAATGCGTTGATACTGGCGATCGAGCCGTAGAGCGGATAATCTGCCAGATAGCCGATTCGTCCATCAGCGCATAATGCGCCGGCTGCAACACCTGTCAGGAACTTGGCTTCGTACATACGGGAGTAGTATGTTCGGATGCTGTGATATGAAGTATTCAGCGAGCAGTTCAAGATTCGGATATGCGGGTATTCGACAGCAGTTCGAACGCAGGCATCGATTAATTGCGGTGAAGTGACGAAAATCGTGGTATAGCCTTTTTCGATAATGCCTTTTAACGCTTTGTCTGCCAGTTCTTCCGTATTAATATAGGTAAATGCAGTTGTCGTGATCTGATCCTGAAATACATTTTCCAGATGCATACGGCCCATTTCGTGTCCATAGATCCAGTTGGAAACATCGGGACGTTTATCGTAAACGAAGGCAATTTTTTGTTTGGGCTGAGTTCCCGGCAGCGTCTGTACCAGTTTCTGCATCAAAGTCGGTTTTTTCTCAGCAGCGGGCTGCATGGAGAGGGCGACCGGATTTTCTGTTGCAGCTGCGATCAATTCTTCCTTTAATTTGGTAAGAACTCGGTTGATCTGTGTCTCTGTAGCCTGCTTCATCGTTTCGTAGCCGTATACTTTCACACAGGTCAAAAACGCATCTCCAGGTGTGATCGGAAGTTTTTTGTTGACTTTGGCATAGAAGCATTTTTTGAAATAGGTAAATGCAGAGGCAAAGTCCCGGCGTTCTTCTTCGCTCCAGATCGTCCCCGGTTTTTTGCCCATTTCATCCAGCAGAATTTCAAAACTTCCTAATTTTGAAAATTCAACATAGTTAATGCCGGAGTCACGAAAAAATTCTATCATTTCATAATATAATTTACTCTCACGGCTGTCATTTTTAGGGGGTAAAATACGTGTAACATATGCATGAATACTGTCTGCCCCAAAGAATTTTAAAACGCTGACACGTTTATTTCCCTCGACGACGTAATATCGGTTCATAAATTCGCAGACCTTGATCGGGTCGCGGATACCTTCGTCCAAGTGAGCGGTGCTTAATGCGCTCCATTTATCGGCAAATTCTGTAGAATCGGAAAGGAGTGGCAGAAAATTGCTGGAAAATGCATTGGTCCGTCCGGCGGTACGCGTTCCTACAATAAATTCCAGTGGAATTTCGATCAGTCCCAGGCTGCTTTCTCCGGCAGGAGTCGTAGTTCGAAGAATATCGTCCAGAACGGGAAGATAGGGGTATTCTCCTTTGGCTACTCGTATTCGATAATCGCGCAGAGCGAGTCGGTGTGCATCATTATAATCCGCTTTTGACATAAAAACCTCCTTAAAATGGCATATTGCAGTTTTCATCATAAGCTGGAAATGCGTGGGGGTCAAGTGAAAAATATAAGCAAATGGAGTCGTTTTCACGGGTATGGATGCAAGAAATAGTTTATCTAACAAAATAGCAAATTTTTTGAGATTTTTTTAAGATTTGTAAAAAGTTTGTAAAAAAAGGTGTCTGTAAGTGAATTTTGGGTGAAGATTAGTTGACAAATCGGAAAAGGCGGGGTAAAAATATGAGGTGGAAGCGTAATCATAGAGTAAAAATGATGTTGGGCGTTTGATTCTGACATTGTAACATGGATTTTTCGGAATAGGGAGAAAGGAAGATCAGTAATTTATGTATGAATACAGCGTGTCCCAGTGGCTGGCATTTTTTTATCTGTATTGTTTTCTGGGCTGGTGTTTTGAATCATTGTACGTATCCATTAAAAACAAGCATTTTGTAAACCGTGGTTTTATGAGAGGACCATTTCTTCCAATTTATGGTTCAGGTGCGATCACGGTTTTGTTTGTGGCACTGCCTTTTCGGAAGACGCCGCTTTTGGTCTATTTGACAGGAATGCTTGCTGCGACCTTGTTAGAATATGTAGTAGGCGTGGTGATGGAAGCGTTATTTAAAATCCGGTATTGGGATTACAGTAATCAAAAATTTCAATTTCAAGGACATATCTGTTTAAGTTCCAGCATTGTCTGGGGATTTTTTAGTGTAGCATTAATTTATTATTTTCACAAACCTTTTGAAAAATTTGTTATGAATCTGCCGTCGTTCGAACTGAGTATCGCAGTTTTGCTGATCAGTGTTTTGAGTGCAGCAGATTTTGGAGCTTCTTTAAAGACGGCACTGGATATCAGAGATCTGATTATTCAGGCAGAGAAGATGCGTATCGATCTCAAACGTATGAGACGGCGTATGGAAATTATCGACACATTTACCAGAGCTGAACTGGAAAACCGGAAAATACAGTTGCTGGAGCATTTAGAAGAAACCGTCGAACAGCGTTTTGGTGTGGAACTGGATTGGAAAGAGCGTTATCTGGATTCACTGGATGATATGGAAGCCTATGCAGAGCATCTGCGCAGTCGGCTTTTAGTCTTCCAGGAGCGAACACAGGAAAGAACGCAGCAGCTTAAAACGCATATGGAAGAATTGGGTGTGATCCGAACTTCACTGGCAATCTTTCGTGACCGCTTACAGCGTCAGTCAAGTGCCGATAAAAAGCGGATGTTAAAACGGAATCCTGGTGCAAGATCTCTGGGATTACCTGGTTTCTTAGAGGAACTTAGAGAAGGAAAAAAGAAGGAAAATATGGAGAAATAGATAAAGAACATGAAAAAAGAGGATAGAATTTTTAAGAAAAAGAAATCGGATAGACATGGCATTTATAACAGCAGCTCCAGTGAACGTCGGAATCGCCGCAGTCGTATTAAGCGACAGCATCTTGCACAGCGGCGCAAAATGGATCAGGAGCATTCCGAAAGCGAAGGCTTTTCCAAAGGACTGGCAGTCCGCTATCTGGCTGTGTATTTGCTGCTGCCGATTGTTTTAGTATATATTTATGAATGTTTAGGTTATAAATCGCTTACCGGGGGATTTGAATTTCTGATCAAGCATCCCTGGGCGTATCTTTGCAATGTTCTGATCATCAGCACATCCTTTACGTTTGCGCTGCTGTTTAAAAAGCAGATGTGTGTGATCTTGGCAATCTGTCTCGTCTGGACATTTTGCGCATTTGGCAATTTTGTATTGCTCTGCAACCGCGTTACGCCGTTAACGGGTAATGACCTTGCACTGGTGACGGATTTATTTGGAATTGTAGCAAAATATCTGACGATGGCGCAGACCGTGCTGCTGGTGCTGGTTATCATCGCAGCGATCATTGGTATCATCGTGATGTTTATTAAGATGCCGGCGGGAAGAAAGAAGCTTCCGTATCGGAAATCAATTTTGTCGATCGTTGTAATGATTTTGCTGACATTTGGTGTTTTCCAGGTCAGCTGGGCAGTAGGCGGTGTAGAAACGCAGTTCCACGAATTGTCACAGTCTTATAAGAAAAATGGCTTTTTATACTGCTTTTTAAATAGTTTGGTAGATGTTGGTGTCAGCAAGCCGGATGATTATTCTCCTGCGATCATTGAAACCTTGATGCAGCCTCATGAGTCAACGGAAGATCATGCACAGACCGAAAAACCGAAGGATGTAGTAGAAGAAGGAAGCGCACCGAATGTTGTGATCGTGCAGCTGGAATCTTTTTTTGATGTAAACCGTTTGAAAAATGTGACATTTTCGGAAAATCCCCTTCCTAATTTTACGAAATTGATGGAAACCTGCGGTTCTGGTTATTTTAATGTACCAGTTATCGGAGCGGGAACTGTGAATACAGAGTTTGAAGTTTTGACCGGTATGAATATTGACGACTTTGGTGCCGGGGAGTATCCTTATAAAACGATTTTAAAGAAAACAACCTGCGAGACGCTTGCTTATAATCTGGCACAGAATGGTTATAAAGCGCATGCGTTACATAATCACGTAGGAAGTTTTTACAGCCGAAATAAAATTTACTGCAACATGGGGTTTGATACATTTACTTCTCTGGAATATATGTGGCCTCAGGAGTATACCCCGATGAACTGGGCAAAGGATGTTGTTTTAACAGACGAGATCAAGAAAGCTTTGCAGTCAACGGAGAGTTCGGACTTTGTTTATGCTGTTTCCGTACAGGGACATGGCAGTTATCCTTCTGATCCGGAGATGAATTATGAGCGTCATGTGACAGTTTCGAGTGATGTGATCGAAGATGAAGCGTATTTGAATCAGATTTCCTATTATGTTAATCAGCTGTATGAGATGGATCAATTTATCGGAGAATTGGTAGAGATGCTGAACGAAAGCGGCGAGGATACGGTTCTGGTGATGTATGGTGATCATCTTCCGAGTTTGAATCTGGATCAGGAATCCTTAACAGACGGCACGATTTATCAGACTGAATATTTTATTTGGGATAATATGGGGCTTGAATTTGAGGATGAAGAAATGGAAGCGTATGAGATCAACTCCAAGATTCTGCGTGCAATGGGCATTAAGGACGGCGTGATCAATGCGTATCATCAGAAATATCAAAAACAGCTGGCAGATGGAAAGATTACCGAAGAAGAATATCGTTCTGGTTTAAAGGAACTGGAATATGATATTCTCTATGGAGAGCGTCTGTGTTATAATGGGGTCAATCCTTATGAGCCGACAGAGATTCAGATGGGAATTGATCCGATCGCTGTGACCAATGTTGAAGCGACAGTAAACGGCGGAATCCGAATCGAAGGAATGAACTTTACTCGTTACAGTAAGGTTTATGTTAATGGAGATGCTTGTCAGACTTGGTATTATGATTCTTCAACTTTGGAGGTTGAGGATATCATGTTAGAGCCGGGAGACGAGGTTGTGGTATGGCAGAAAGCTCTCAGCAGTACAGAGCCTTATATTTACCAGAAAGAGCTTATGGAGACCGAGTCTCAGACAGAGACGGAGTCAACCGCAGAGTCTTCTCAAAAATCGGAAGAAGGAAAAGGGCAGCAATAAAAACGGAGGATAAGAGAGATGAAAAGAACGAAACGATTCACAGCGTTGATGCTGACTGGTCTTATGGGGGCGGTATCCGTCGCAGGATGCAGCAAAACAGATTCCCCGCAGCAGACATCCGCAGCGGTCCCGGAGACAAATGCAGCAGCAGATGTTTCGGAAATTGCAGATAAAGAAGCATTATTACTTGGCGGGGAAGGTTTAAGCGGCATTTTTAATCCATTATTTGCCGAATCAGAAGCCGATCAGATGGTTTGTGACCTGCTTTTTGATACCATTTGCTCCGTGGGAGAATATGGAGAATTAGAAGATGCAGCCGGACATTTGGAAGCGGCAGATGGCGAAGGAGACGAAGGTGAATCGGTGGAAACGACGTCTTCCGATGGCAGTTCAGAGGAAGTGGAACTTTCGACTTATCAGCTTACACTGAAAGAAGACCAGAAATTTTCCGATGGTTCTGCAATGACGATCGATGATGTGATCTTTACCTGGAAATTAATGGCAGATCCTTATTATGAAGGAAACTACAGTCTTGCAGAGGTTCCAGTATGGGGAATGCAGGAGTATTATTATGATACAGAAGATGTAGCAGCTTATCAGAAAAATCTGTCCAGCAATTATTCCAATAAGCAGATTTCAGAAGAAGATTTTATTGCCTATCTGATCGATACCAAGTTAAATGGCTGGTTTGATGGCGAATTACCGGGTGATCTGGATGGAAATGGCACAACATGGGTAGATTATCTGAAAAGCAATGGCTACGACACAAAAGGAATCGAAGATGATGCGGATGCTTTGTTAAAGCTGTTAGCAGAGTGTGAATACAAGTACTATTCATTTTCTTATGATCCGTATACCTATTATCAGGAAAAAGCCCATGCAGATCTGCTGGAAGGCGGTGTAGAAGTACCGGAGATTAAGGGAATTGAAAAAGTAGATGATTATACTTGCAAGATTCAGTTTACCTCCGCAGATACCGCAGCACTTCGTGCGATGACGGTGATTCCGATTTTCTCCAAAACATCTTATGGTGCAGAGTATCAGAAAGGCGACATTACGAAATTGCAGAAGGAGCAGGACGTTCTTCCTGTAGGAAGCGGTGCGTATGTGCTGCATCATTATGAAGGAGACGAAGCTTCTTTAGCTGCTTCCGAAACAAGCCGTGTAACATGTGAGATTCCTTATGTTAAGGTAAAAGCTACCGCAGAAGGTGAGAAAGAGCAGGCATTAAAAGACGGCAGTATTACCGCAGCGGCTATGAAGACCAGCAGCAGCTTGGGCAAAACAGAAAATCTGCAGACGATCCGTACAGAAGGCAGCGGCTTCTATTATTTTGGTATTAATACCGATCTGGTCAATACCCCCTCTGTTCGAGAAGGTTTGATGTATCTGATCGATAAATCCATGTTCCAGGCATCACAAGAAGAAATTGAGGCGATTTTAGCACAAAATGACGAGGAAACTGTTGAAGAAACCAGCAATTCGGAAACAGAAAGCCAGAATGAGAGTCAAGAGGAAACGCAAAACGAAAGTCAGGATGAAAGCCAGAGCGAAACACAAAAAGAAGGTCAGAATGAAACACCGATTTCCGAATTAATTACCTGGATTCCGCAGACCTGGCCGATGACAAAGCTTTCTGTAGATTATCCGGCAGTAAAATCCCTTCGGGAAGCACAGAATCCGACAGAAGACAGTACCACGAATACGGATGCAGAAAACGAAGAAAGCAATACCGATTCCGAAAATAATGGAGATTCTACCGGAAATGAAGTAAATGAAACATTTTCAGGAAAAGTAGATATCGTAGAAGAAGATTTTTATCAATACAATGTGGATATTGCCCGCAGCAAATTCGGCAGCGCCGGTTTCTGGAACAACAATGGTGAATTGGTTAAGAACGGAGAACAGCTGAAACTGAATATGGGTATTTCTGAGGAATTACCGAAGGTAATGAAAGCGATTGCTTATCAGCTGAAAACAGATCTGGAAGATCTGGGTGCGTCCGTTTCGTTGAAAGAATATACAGAATCCGAAATGGAAGCAACCATTCCCACCGCAGCATTTGACATGTGGATTGGAAGTATCACCGATTTAGTAGACAGCTATGATCTGGAAGACTATTACGTATATGGAGCCGAGAAAAATTATTTCCATCAGCAGAACGGTCTGGTGAAAATGGCATTTGACGAGTTAAAAGACGCAGACAGCGATGCTGACCGTGCTTATAATACGAAAGAAATCTTAGATTATGTCAAAGAAGGCAATTACTGCCGGGCATTATGCGAAGATGTTTCAGAAGTCTATGTAATCAACACGGATGTTTTGGAATGGGAAGGTCATTTCGCATTGGATGAATACGACAGCCTTGCTGAGATTATCGGTGGAATGAAGCTGAAATAGTTAAAAGAAAAACTATGTAAAGCTGAAATGGTTAAAAGAAAAACTACATGAAGTTAAGATAGTTACAATGAATCTAAATGAAAATCCCGCTTGTTCAAAGTGGGAGAAAAAGAAAAAGCTGTAGCGAAGCATACTAGAAGTGATATGTACCCTCTTTACTGGACAAAAAAAATCCAGTAAGGAGGGTTATTTTTATGAAATCGTGTTTTAGCAATCAATGAATGAAATCGTGTTTTAGCAATCAATGAATGAGATCTGTTTTAGACGATCAATCCATAAAATCTGTTTTAGATGCTTGATTAATGAGATAGATCATGTTTTAAATGATTGACCATCATACGATTTATTTTGCGATCGTCCGAATGGTTTCCAGTAATCCGATGACATGATCCAGACGGTCAGCTTTGGCAAATAAAAGTCTTTGCGTTTCGGTATTGGGCTGATCCTGATCTGGAATCATGACAGGGATGCAGCCGGCGCGGGCAGCAGCCAGCAAACCGGAGGGCGAATCCTCCAAAGCCAGACATTCTCCAGGTTGTAAGCCCAGTTTTTCTGCAGCCAGTTCGTAAATATAAGGCTCTGGTTTTCCTTGTTTTACCATATAAGCGGTTACGATCGTGTCAAAACGTGTTTCAAGATTAACAGAAGAAAGATACTGTGTGGTTCGCTCAATGGGAGAGGAAGTTGCAATCGCTGTCCGGATTCCATTTTGATGCAGATAATCCAGTAATTTCTCAACTCCAGGCTTCAGAGACACACCATGTTCTTCAACAAAGGCATCCATCAATTCGATGCGTTTGGCACGAATCGCATGGTAAGGTGCATCTTCTCCAAAATAAGCATGGATTTTGACCTCGCCAGCTGTATGATTTAAGCTGCGCAGCCCAAAAGACTGTTCCTGAGTCATTGGATAGCCAAATGCATGAGCTGCTTCCTGCCAAAAACGACTGTATAATTTTTCCGTATCTAGGATCAGACCATCCATATCAAATAGAACCCCTTTGATCAAAGGCGGCTGCTTCCAGTCGAAGCATGTAGATTGCAAATTGGATGGGAAAAATGTAATCCCGTCTATTGACGGAAAGGGAAAAGAAGCAGAATCGGTGTCCGTACAGGCGGTACTGCAGGTACAGCGATCAGGGCTCTCCAGGGCATGTGATAATTCTGTAAATAATTCCAGATAGCGTTTTTCAACAGTCCGAAAAGGCAGTTCTGCAAAGTCAGGCAGTTTGGTGATCGTAGGTTTTTCCGATAATTCTTCTCCCATAAAATGGAAAAATTCGTAATACAGAAGGGTATCATCGATTTCTTTTACAATCCCTTCTTCTTCCTCTGTAATCCCTTTTAGATATTTTTGGTAGATCGCATTTAACAAATTATGCTCGATAGCGCGATATTGCGGCAGATGCTGTTTCACTGGGCGCGTAATATCTGCCAGATATGCTTCCGAAGCATCGTGAAGCAAGCAAGCGAGTGCAATCCGTTGGCTCAGACCTCGTGCAAGCGCTTCTTCACAGCATTCAATACAGTGCTGTGCTACGGAATGAAAAGCTGGAAAATGACCATTTGCGCGGCTCATCAAAGAAAGAGCATGTGCAATATCTTCAATTAAAATATCTTCTTCGCGAGGATCTAAAGGTGTAAAATGTACTTTTTGATAAGTTGTAATATAATCCATCATCGTTTTGACATCTCATTTCATAAAAATTATTTGTTCGAAAGCATGGAGCGGTAGTCATTCCACTGGTCTTCCGGTATCGACAATGCTTTCATCGCATCTTCCATCGAAAAATGAAGATTTTTCATTAAGTTTAAAATCGAATCCAGCGTTCCTTTTTTCTTGCCTTGTTCAATCCCTTGCTCAATCCCTTGCTCTAATAAAATATCGCTCAGATTACACATTTCATCGACTCCCTCTCTTTCCAGTGAAATTCCAAATTTTTTGTACAAGATATCCTTCTTTTCTCTGGCCTGCATACTGTGAGATAAAAGGATTGACAGCATGTTATGCAGTTTGGTACCGTTCGTATCATACTTTCCTTTATCATACTTGATATCGCGAAAATTGACAAGATGGGGAGCACTTTCATGAGGTTTTCGAAAGGTTTTTTCAGTACTGCAATTTCTATTGACTTTTGCGGTAAGTTATATTATCCTAAATCTGTATTTCCGACCGACCGGTCGGTCGATGCGAAAATGGATAAGAATGTTAAATTTATGGAGGAATGGCGGAGTATGATTTCAAAGTTCAGTGTTAAGAAACCATTTACAGTTGTAGTTGCGATTGTTATGGTTTTAATTTTGGGATATGTTTCTTTTTCCAGAATGACGACTGATCTGCTTCCCAGCATGGAACTGCCTTATGCGGTTGTAATTACTACATATCCTGGGGCAAGTCCGGAGGAAGTGGAGAGTACGATTACGATTCCGATCGAGGAGTCGATGGCAACTATTAGTAATATTGAAAATGTATCTTCCATGTCCAGTGAGAATTTTTCACTGGTTATTTTGGAATTTGGTGAGGATACCAACATGGACTCGGCATCTTTGGATATGCGGGAGAGTCTGGATCAGTTGGAATCTTCCTGGACGAATGACCTGATCGGCAGTCCGATCATCATGAAACTGAATCCCGATATGATGCCAATTATGATCGCCGGCGTGGAAAATGAAAATATGGACAGTGCAGCAGAGCTGACACGGTTCGTGAATTCCGAGATTTTGCCGGAGCTGCAAGGTGTAGATGGTGTGGCATCGGTTTCGACCAGCGGTGGTCTGGAAGAAAGTGTACAGGTAATCCTGCGCCAGGAAAAAGTTGATAAGCTGAATCAAAAGATTCACAAAGCGTTAGATGGAACTTTTGCAGAGGCAGAAGATGAGATTAAGGACGCACAGGCAAAGCTGGATGATGGCAAGAAACAGCTGGAGAATACACAGAGTCAGGTTTCTTCACAGAAGGATTCGGTTTCTCAGCAGCTTGGGGATGCGCAGACACAGATTTCTTCCCAACAGTCGGAATTGCTGAAAACGCAGGTGGATTTGGAAAATCAGCTGAAAGAAGCAGAGGAAAAGCTGAAAGAATTACAAACAAACCGTGCGGAATTGGTGAAACAGAGGGTAGAGCTGGAATCGAATCTGACGACGTTAAATACCCTTCCGGCGCAGCTGAAAACAGTAAATGATGCCGTGGCACAGCTGGAGAGTGCAGAGGATCAGTTATATACGGCAAAAGATAGTCTGAAAGAATTAAAACAGACACGCGATACTTTGAAAACACAGCTGGAACAGGCGACCGCAAGCGGTGACGCAGAAACAGCTGCACAGTTAAATGCCGCTTTAGCGCAGACAGAAGCAGGGATTTCCCAGATTGAATCGGGTCTTTCAGCACTGGGAATGACTTCTTTTACAGAGAATGATTTTGATAAAAAGCTGAATGAATTAAGCAATCAAAAAAGTGATCTGAAAGCAACGCAGAAGGAATTGCAGGCAGCGGTAGACTCCAAGGATAAAAATATTGCCGCTGTGAAAGATGGGATCACACAGATTGACGATGGAATCGCACAGATCGATGACGGAATCAAACAGCTGGAAAGTGCGAAGAAACAGCTTTCAGATGCTTTAGCACAGGTAAAAGCCGGTAAGGTTTCTCTCGAAGAAGCACTGGCAGAACTGAACGCTAAAAGTATCAGCGGTACGATCGATCTGGCGGTCGGTACGGCTCAGGTTAATGCGGGTCTGACCCAGATTGAATCCGGTCAGAAAGAACTGGACAGTGCAAAGGAACAGCTGAAAGAAGGCAAAGAAACTGCGTATGAAAGCAGTGATATGAGTGAAATCGTGACCACCGATATGGTTAAACAGCTGCTGACAGCACAGAGTTTTTCTATGCCTGCGGGTTATGTGACAGAAGAAGGCATTGATTATCTGATCCGTGTTGGTCAAAAAGCGGAATCCATTGAAGATCTGGAAAATATGGTGTTGATGGATCTGCATATGGATGGTGTGGATACGATTACCTTATCAGATGTAGCAGATGTTGTAATTGTTGATAATTCCGATGAAGTGTATGCCAATGTAAATGGTCATGCTGGTCTTGCTTTTACGATGGAAAAACAGACTGGATATTCAACTGGTGATGTTTGTGACAATATAAAGGAACGTTTTGAAAAACTGGAAGCAGAACACGAGGGCGTTCATTTTATTACCCTGATGGATCAGGGCGTTTATATCGATCTGATCGTGGATTCTGTATTGCAGAACCTGATCTATGGTGCAGTTCTTGCGATTTTAATCCTGCTGATCTTCTTAAAAGATTGGCGTCCGACATTGATTATCGCATTTTCCATCCCGATCAGTATCTTAACCTGTATCGTATTGATGTACTTTACCGGAATTACATTAAATATTATTTCACTGTCCGGTTTGGCACTTGGCGTAGGTATGCTTGTGGATAACTCGGTTGTCGTAATTGAAAATATTTATCGTTTACGAAAAGAGGGTGTACCTGCAAAACAGGCAGCGATCGAGGGTGCCAGCCAGGTAGGCGGTGCGATCATTGCCTCTACTTTAACGACAATCTGTGTATTTGCGCCGATTGTTTTCACAGAAGGCTTAACACGTCAGCTGTTTGTCGATCTGGGTCTGACGATTGCATTTGCTCTGGTAGCCAGTCTGATCGTGGCGATGACGCTGGTACCGATGTTGGGTTCTCGTATGCTGAAACGGGCAAAGGAAAAACCGCAGCCTTTCTTTGAGCGGATTCAAGAGGTATATGGTGCTGCAATTTCCTGGTGTCTGCGCTTTAAACCGGTTGTTTTGATCGGTGCAGTCGTTTTATTGATCGTAAGTGCAGTGCTGGCAGTTTCGAAAGGAACAGCTCTGATTCCGGAAATGGACAGTACACAGGCGACCGTTACGATCAGTGTTGAAGAAGATCAGACGCTGAAGGAATTGGGCGAAGTGACTGATCAGGCGATCGAGAGAATGATGGAAATTGAAGATGTCAGCGATATTGGTGCGATGGCAGGCTCCAACAGCGGTCTGAGTTTGAGTATGTTGACAGGTGGTTCCAGCAATTCCGCTTCTGTTTATGTTATTTTAAAGGATGAGACGAAATTAACAGGGGATGAATTAGCAAAAGAAATTGAAAAGTGCACCAAAGATCTGGATTGTACCGTAGAAGTCAATACTTCAACGATGGATCTTTCTGCCCTTTCCTCCAGTGGTATTTCCATTCAGGTAGAAGGACGAGATCTGGATACATTGAAACAGACCGCTCAGGAATTAGCAGATATTCTGGAAACCGTAGAAGGCACGCAGAATGTAAGCAATGGTGTGGAAGAAACGACACCGGAGCTGCGTATGGTCGTAGATTCGGAAAAAGCAATGAAATATGGTCTGACAACGGCTCAGGTTTATCAGGCAATTGCCGCAGAACTGGCAGAACCGTCTTCCTCCATGACCCTTTCAACGGATACTTACGATTATGATGTTTACCTTGTGGACGGAGAACAGGAAAAACTGACACGTGACAAGATTAAAAAGTTAAAGATTAAGGGAACCAATAAAGATAAAGAAGAAGTGGAAGTATCGGTAAGCAAATTTGTGACATTTGAAGAAGCGGAAGGTATGAATTCCATTTCCAGAACGAATCAGACACGTTACCTGACAGTTAGTGCAGAAATCGCAGAAGGCTACAATATTGGTCTGGTAGCAGATGATGTCAACGATGCATTGAAGGATTACGAAGTACCCGCAGGCTGCACCTGGGAAATGGCTGGTGAAGACGAGACGATCAATGAAGCATTTGAGCAGATCGGTCTGATGCTGCTGTTAGCTCTGGCATTTATGTATCTGATCATGGTTGCACAGTTCCAGTCACTCTTATCACCGTTTATCATTATGTTCACCATTCCTCTGGCATTTACCGGTGGTTTATTCGGTCTGTGGATCAGCGGCAGCGAAATCAGTATGATCGCTTTGATCGGCTTTGTTATGCTTTCGGGTATCATCGTAAATAATGGTATCGTAATGGTAGATTATATCAACCAGCTGCGTTACAGCGGTGTTTCGAAACGCGAGGCAATCGTGGAAGCAGGGGTAACGCGTCTGCGCCCGATTTTGATGACAGCGTTAACGACGATTCTTGCAATGTCTACTATGCTGTTCAGCAATGATATGGGAGCAGCGATGGCAAAACCGATGGCAGTGGTTACTGTTGGCGGTCTGCTGTATGGTACTCTTTTGACTCTGTTTGTCGTACCTTGTATTTATGATCTGTTCAATCGGAAAAAGGAACTGAAAGATCCTCTGGCAGAAGATGAGGATGATTAAGCGGATGTGCAGGGACTCGTAAGCGCGTCTTGAATTTAACAGAAAAGAGCGAGAAGAATCTTGATAGAAAAAAGTGAAAAACAACAAACAGCGGATTATCTGTATCCGCAGTCTTCCAAAGTACTTGCTCTGTACAAGGCGGTAGAAGAACTTTTACAGGAAGGTGTGAATCTAACGTATTTAAAAGTTTCGGATATTGCCGCCAGAGCAGGAATCGGAAAAGGAACGACCTATGCTTACTTTGATTCAAAGGAAGAATTGATCGTAAAAGCGGTTGTGTATTATGTCTACCATCGAATGCAGAATATACAGAACCAGATTGAGCAGGAAAAAGGCTTTCAGAATCGGATCTATTTGCTGATGGACTGCTTACTGGGACCATATGGTCTGGATAAAAAAATGGTACAGCAGGTTATTTTGTTTTTGTTTGATCAGGAAAATGGTTTTCCAGACCGTTTTCAGGCAGAAGTACAGAAATGTGCCGTTGATCTGAACGATCTGACTGGACCTTTGATGCGGCTCTATCAAATCGGTGTTGCAGAAGGGATTCTGGAAGATGGCCTGAATCCGTATTATATCCGAAGTGCCTTTATGAGTATGCTGATGCACTATGCGTTTTACAAACAGGCTCCATGCGGCAATGAGGAAGATGAAATTCCCTCCTCCCAGGATATAAAAAAACGCCTGTATGAAAACCTGGTTTATGAATTGCGGCTGGCATAGAAAATAAGAAAAAGAGATAAAATCCCGCTCTTGATGCAAAAATGCATACAGGGCGGGATTTTTGTAATTTACGCGAGCAGCGATGAAAATGCTGTGCTTGCACAAGCATTTGAGGAGCGCCGCGATAACGTTAGGGGATTACGCAAGCAGCGATGAAAATGCTGTGCTTGCACAAGTATTTGAGGAGCACCGCGATAACGTTAGGGGATTGTACACCTAGCGATGAAAAAATCAGTGCTTGGAGAAATCTGCAGCGCAGGGGAGTCCGTGAAATGCCTCTGTGTGCAGAACTGCATTTCGAACGGCTTGTGCCATGACGCGGGAAGCCAGTGTTCCGACTACGTTGATATCTGCTTCCAGATCGCCAACAGAAAGTGCATAGATCGTATCTCCGTCATTCATTGTGTGAACCGGGCGAATCGAACGCGCATAGCCATTTTGCGCAAAAGAAGCAATCTTATTCAGTTTTGCCTTATCAAACCGTGCATTGGTGATGATACAGCCAATCGTAGTGTTGGTAACACCGCCGATCGACGGGGAATTTTCCTGGGAAGTAGGGGACGCAGAAAGCTGCTGATACATCTGATACATCACTTTTTCGCTGTCAGCAAAGCCTTGTTTATCAGGTGTCAGCATTCCTGCTAAAATCTGGTTGCTTTCTTCGTCATAGACATCTCCGCAGGCATTGACCGATACGATCGCGCCAACTTTAAGATCTCCCAGCTGGACTGCGTACATTCCTAATCCGGAATTCATGGCAAATTCCGCGCCGCCCAATTTTCCGACCGTTGCACCGCATCCGGCACCGACATTTCCTTCGGTGGGGCAGTTTTTTTCCGCTGCTTCACAGGCTTTTCTTGCCATCGCCTTATCGGGTTTGACTTGATCGGAAGCAAATAGCAGATCGAAAATACAGGATTCTACGACAAGAGGGACCCGTATCGTTCCAACCGCAAATCCAATTCCTTTTTCCGCTAAATACTCCATAACGCCTCCGGCTGCATCCAGTCCAAATGCACTTCCGCCGCTTAATAATACAGCGTGGATCATTTGACAGGCCGCAGCAGGATTTAACAGTTCCGTTTCACGAGAAGCCGGACCGCCGCCGCGTACATCGACACCTGCCGGTGCGCCTTCCTCACAGAGAATAACCGTGCATCCAGTTGCATGTTCCAGATCCTCTGCATTTCCGATTTTAATATGTTCGATCTCAGTAAGGGGAATTTCTTTTAAAAGTTGATTCCAGGTATTCATTCCATTTCCTCCGTAGGATTTCTGAAAATTTTATTTTTTCTAGTATATTGGATTTTCAGATGCTTTACAATGGAATCTGTAAAAAAACATGAAAAATCGTGAGATGTGGGGGAAAAGTAGGAACGGTGAGAGAAAGTAGCAATTGACAATTGATTTGGGATTGTTATAATGATTTTGGCAGACAGATGACACATCGTCTGACTATTACGTATACATGCTGGATCCGGAGCGTTCAATAAAACGGTGAAACGAGCTTTGCAAAAAAGAATTGTTGCAAAAAAAACTGTGCGAAACAGGCTTGTAAAAAAAGAATTGTTGCAAAAAAAACTGTGCGAAACAGGCTTGCAAAAAAAGAATTGTTGCAAAAAAACTGTGCGAAACAGGTTTGCAAAAGCTGGAAAAAACGATAAACGACTCCGAAAGGAACAGCAGGGAGGAATTTTATGTACGAATTCAAAAACCAGACACAGAAGATGGTATTGACTGCGGCATTTGCAGCAATAATCATCGTGATGGCCAATGTACCGTTTTTAGGCTACATACGGCTGGGCGTGGTAAGCGCTACGACACTTCATATTCCAGTTATTCTGGGAGCAATTTTAATGGGACCTGGTTCCGGTGCATTTCTTGGATTTATTTTTGGATTGACCAGTTTTCTGCAGGCGACTTTTCAGCCGCAGCTGACTTCTTTTTGTTTTTCCCCTTTTTATTCTGTGGGAAACTTTCATGGGAATTTTTATAGTTTGATCGTTTGCTTTGTTCCCCGTATCTTGATCGGCGTAGTTTCGTATCTGGTGTTTGCGGCATTTATGAAAATATTGAGAGGCAAGCGCAGAACAAAAGAATTAATCGCGCTTCCGGCAGCGGGATTGGTCGGTTCGATGACCAATACGATCCTGGTTATGGGCGGCATTTATCTGTTTTTTGGAAAGCAGTATATGGAAGTGCTGGATAAGGTTGGAAGTATTTTTGCAGCGATCATGGCGATTGTAGTTGGCAACGGAATTCCAGAGGCGATCGTGTGTGCGCTGCTGGTTACTTTGATAGGAAAAGCGATGCTTCACTTTGTAAATGTACAGTAGAGGCGTGATTTATGTCTGCATCTGCATAACAATAAG
>CAZTHP010000005.1:0-34723 GCA_964613155.1 uncultured Lachnospiraceae bacterium
ACGAGGTTTATGAAGCAGGAAGCCCATTGGCTTTAGACAATGGGTAGTTCACTTGATTCATGAATTATGAAAAAAACGGAAAGAGCTTCAGAAGATTATAAAACAGCCTTAAAGTGCAAGCATTTTCCTGGTGTTTTGTAATCTTCTAATTAGCTCTGAATCGTTAGACAAATAAGAAAGGTTTTATCTATGAAAAAAATAAGTGTACAAAAGATGGTTCTGCTTGCGATGTTTTCTACGATCGCATTAACAATCTTTGTAGTAGAAGCCTCTCTGCCGCCTCTGGCACCGATCCAGGGAATCAAACTGGGACTTGCCAATGTAATCACGCTGATTTTATTGCTTTGCTTTCAGGAATCCGATGCACTTTTAGTGCTGTTCGTACGAATTGTTCTAGGAAGTATCTGCGCTGGACAGCTGATGTCCTTTTTGTACAGTCTCTGCGGCGGCCTGTTGTGCTTCTGCGTTATGGCATTGATCAACCGGCTTTTAAGAAAGCAGTTCATTTTTATCACCAGTGTATTTGGCGCAATTGCACATAATATCGGACAGATCGGCGTCGCGATCGTTATGACCGGTTCCCTCAGCATTCTGGCTTACCTGCCGATTTTAATGCTCAGTGCCGTACTGACCGGACTTTTTACTGGTTTTTGCGCCTGGTTTACAGCACCTCGACTGGAGAAAATCTTAAAAAAATATCAATAAAGAAAGAGCAACAGGCCCGCTGCCACTCCAAGTAAAAAACCCACGATCGTATCCGAGGGATAATGCACACCGCCTAAAACCCGGACGAGAGCCAATACGGCGCTCCACACCAGGAAAAAAATCCCCAGTACAGCGTGTACGCTCAAAAAAGCCATCGCAATGACTGTCGCAGAAAATACATGGCGGCTAGGCATGGATTTTCCACGAGTGTCTTTTACGATCACAGGATCGATCTTCCATGTTTCGTAAGGGCGCGGGCGATTTTTCCACTTTCGCAGCGCTGATACCAGCACAAATGCAGCTGCCGGTATCAGTGCTGTTTGAATCCAGCGACTATCCCCTTTTGCGATCAAACTCAACAAAAATAACGGATATACCACATAAACAACTCCCGTCAGCAGCGTATTCAGCTGATTCAATCTTCGTATCCGAATGGGCTTTTCACGAAAAAATGCCGATAATCTGCTGTAAAATTCTTCATAATCCAACTCTTTCCAAAACCTGCTATGCATCCAATTGCTCATCCCCATTCTCACTTTCCAATCTTTCTTATCACTTCGATCTTCTCAATCCATTTTATCTTTTCTATTTTTTTAATATTTGCACTAGTTTACAACTTTTATAAATAACTGCCCTTTTGCTGAATAAGCCATTTCCGAGTTTTTACAACGGCATTTGATTTTATACTGTTCCGGCTACGTACCATATAACTGCAGAATGCCCAGAAAGCCTTCTGTTCATAATAGCTTACTTCAAAAAAGTTGTAAAGTGGTGTTACTTTACTGTCCACCTGGTATACATGCTGCTAATACACTTGCCAGTACTTCCGTTTCTCCATCACCTCTACGTTAATCAAGACCTTCATAATCAAATGCCGGGATAAAGCTTTCCTGCGCTGTTTCGCCTTCCTGAATAAATCCCTGTTCTACTCCCAACTCAATCGCATAATCCACCAACGCATCGTATTCCTCCTGCGTTACTTTTCTGCCAAGTTCCGGATATTGTGAAAAGACGGCAGAATTACACGGCGTATACTGATTCATAATACTAATATAAATCCGATTGCCATACGTTTCATACAGATAGCGCAAGATTTCCTGCGAATCTGCTGCTTGACCAGGTAATAACAAATGCCGCACAATAACGCCTTTTTGCATAATACCATCCTCTGCATCCTGTTTTTCTTTTTGAACTCCTTTCGGATGCGTAAAAACAGGTGTCCCGACTTGACGTACCATTTCTTCAATTGCAGCTGCTGCATATTCAAAATAATCTGGCGCATCTGCATAACGCTCGGCCAACCTGGGACTTTTATATTTCAGATCCGGCAGATAAATATCCACCAACCCGTCCAATAGCTTCAAAGTCTGTACCTTTTCATAACTTCCAGTATTATAGACTACAGGGATTGTCAATCCCTGATCTTTGGCACGTGTTAAGGCCGATACCAGCTGCGGCACATAGTGACTGCCCGTCACCAAATTAAGATTATGCGCTCCTTTGTCCTGCAGCATTAAAAAAATCTCCGCCAACTTCTCCTGGCTAATCGCTTTCGCGGTTTCTCCCTCTGCGATTGTTCGATTTTGACAAAAGACACAGCCTAAACTGCATCCGGAAAAAAATACTGCTCCTGAACCAGAATGACCGGACAAAACCGGTTCTTCCCAAAAATGGAGCGCAGCCCTGGCAGCTGTAATTTCCCACGGACTTTTACAAATCCCAAATTCTCCACGATCTCTCTCTACCCCGCATCTGCGCGGACATAAATTACAACGCATGTTCTTTTCCTCTCCTAGAGCTTATGCCAATTCCTTCCGCAGTGCTGCGATCAGTAATTCTTCACGCTTTGTAAAGAAATCCTCAAAATCGTCAAATCCTACTTTGCCATCTGGAATGTAATGTTTCTGCATATAATCTTTCCGTTTGATCGGATCTGCATAGCATTCATTCAGCCAATCTTCAAATTCCCGATCACTTTTTTCTTTATTCGGAATTTCTTCCAAAAGCTGTAAATTTCCCAGATAATTGACATTATCCATGTAAAACGCAATCTTTTCCTGTGAATATCCACGTTTTTCCAATTTTTTCACGGTAAAACGGCTCTTTGGAAAGATATGGTCAAGGTGAAAATGATTTCTGAAATCAGCCCACGGATACAGAATGGATAATACCGGCAGGGCATTGCCGCTTCCATATTTTGTAAACAGCAGATTTTCGATATTTTCATCGGAAAACGTAAGATCGCGGTTCGTATTTTTAAATCGTTTGATGATCTGAGCCAGTGGAAAGCTTCCTGGATTCGCAAGGATAATTTCACGTATCGGTTTTAACACAGCATCCGGTGAAAAGCTGAAAACACTTTTTAATAAGGAAGCAGAAAACCATTTTTTAATCGCTCTGCGATCAGCTTCATACAGTTTTCCCGTTACAAAGCTGCCTGGATTGCCAATGGATTTTACATAATATGCAATGGGAATAAACAGATTATTCGAAGTAATATTGTCACGGCTAAAGCCAAATGACGCTACAAGCTCTACCGCCGTACGCAGCGCCGCCGTCAATTCTTCCCACTGCTTTTCAATAATCAGCATATTTGTTCGATTGAAGTTATCGACTTTAAAGGAAATGTCCTTTGCATCGCTCAGTACCAAACATGCTTTTAAAATAATATCTTTGCCAATGCGGAATCCATCTCCGATTAAATTCAGTTCATCCATGAAATGATTCATTTCTTCTCGTGCATCCTTTTTCTCCCATTGTGCGGTCGCAAACGACAGCAGCAGATCGGAATAACTAAGGGTTGTACCGCCGCTGTTCACACGAATGAAAATATTCAGCACCTTATCCAGTTCCACACTTTCTTCCAGATAATAGCTGATCGTCGGATTGACATGAATGGCATAATACAGCTGATTCAAGGTTTCGTTGGCAAACATGATTTTTTCCTCATCTCCTGGATTTTTCACATAAGCCAGTCCATGACGGATCAAATAATTATTCACTTCGTACGGCTTTTGAATGTTTAAAATCTCTCCCACAGGAAACCACGCATGTTCCTCGTCACAGGCTTCTGCTTCTTTCTCCGTCAAAAATTCAAAATCATATTTCATATTCGTTTCCTCAGAAGGAGCAAGCAAATTCAAATACAACTTTCGTTCTGGATAAGCAGACGGATTATCCCATCTTTTATACGACATTTTGTAGGCATATGTGCCTTTTAACCCAATATAAAGAGAGGTCATTCGCTGCTGGCCATCAAGAATCGCAATAATATCATCACTTCCATTCAGATTTGCCTTTACATTATGCGTATTGTTTCGTTGATGATAATTTCGCAAAAATTCATAAAACTTAAATTCTGAAACTTTTTCCTTTGGAACCTTCCAGAACAAAAATGCATTGATCGGATATTCCTGCATTAAACTGTCAAATAACCGTTCAATCTGCTCGGTACTCCAAACAAATTCTCGCTGTATCGAAGGCAGTAAATATCTTTTTGCATCAATATCTTTCACTACATTTGCTATTGTTAACGCTGTTTGATATGCCATAATTTTCCCTTTCTGAATCTTAATGATTTTACTGAAGTTTTCGCTAGACTCATTCTAAATACAATTTTTTTACTGAAGCTTTTGCTAGATTCATTCTAGCAAAACATCTGAAAATTTGATAGACCTATTTTGCAGTAAGTTTGATTATGAGAAAACAAAGAACAATGAAACACTGGTATCCAGCATTTTTGAAAAAGATGAAAGACTGATCGACAAATCGGCTCAATTATGCATTAAAATATAGGTACTTAGTGACTAAAAAATGTATGTAATAAGGCTGCTGCAAAATCGATAAATTACTTATCACGATCTTACAGCAGCCCCTGTATCGAACGAACCAAACTTTTATGACTTTTTTACCCTAATCTTCTACTGTAATCACTAAGTAGTTTTCTTTTCTACATCGGTCAGATTCAGCTCGTTCATATTAAGTTCAATCTCAATATATTGCCAATTTTAGAGTTTGGATAAAAGACACACTGTCTCTATTCCCGTAGTATGCGGGAACATATCTACTGGCTGCACCTTACTAATTTCATAGCCATTTTGATGCAAATAGCTTAAATCCCTTGCCAATGTAGAAGAATTACAGGATACATAGACGATTCGCTTAGGTGCCATACGTACCATTGTTTCCAGGACAATTTCTTCACAGCCCTTGCGCGGCGGGTCTGTTACAATAACATCTGCATGGATTCCTTCTTTTTCGTATAATGCCGGCAGAACTTCCTCTGCTTTTCCAACATAAAATTCCGCATGATCGATTCCGTTAAGCTTCGCATTGACCCGTGCATTTTCAATTGCTGCTGGTACAATCTCGACTCCATAAACTTTTTTGGCTTTCTGTGCCAAAAATAACGAAATAGTGCCGATCCCGCAGTATAAATCCCAAACCGTTTCTTCTCCGGTCAGCCCTGCAAAATCCAGTGCAGTCTGATACAGGACACGCGTCTGGAGGGGATTCACCTGGAAGAACGACTGCGCAGAGATTTGGTAGCGGATTTCTCCAATCTGATCGACGATATAACCCGGTCCCATTACGGAAACCATTTCTCTGCCTAAAATTACATTGGTCTTTTCCATATTAATATTGAAGCAGATGCTTGTCATGCCTTCTACTGTCTGAAGTCGTTCCACAAGTGCTTTTTCTGCTGCTGGTGATTTTAATTTTTTCTGGTTGATGACCAGACAAACCATAATTTCCCCGGTAAAATAACCCGTTCGGATCATAATATGGCGCAGAGTCCCGGTTCCCTTTTCTTCCTGATAAGCCGAAATATGATAATCCTGCATCCACTGACGAATGATTGCTAAAATCGTTTCATTTACCGGCTGTCCAATGTAACAGCAAGGTGTTTCAATAATCGAATGGGTACGACCGGCATAAAAACCAATCTGAATTTTCCCATCTTTTCCCTGTCGAACTGGATACTGGGCTTTATTGCGGTAATACCAGGGACCACTCATCTTTGAACTATTCACCTCTGAACCATCCGTCTCTGAACCATTCACTTCTGAACTATTCACCTCTGAACTATTCACCTCTGAACTATCCGTCACTGTCTCATCCGCCGCTGCCTCATCTACCTCTGATCTTTCTGACATTCCTAACGTATCCTGAACGGAAATATTTTCCAAATGTCCAATACGGCTTAAATGATTTTTCACTTTATCCGTCTTAAATTTCAGCTGCGCTTCATAATCCATCGCCTGCAGCTGACAGCCGCCGCAAGGTGCCGCAGCCGGACAGCGAGGAGTGGTGCGCAGAGGAGAAGCTTCTTGAATTTCCATTAAACGGGCATATCCATATCCTTTTTTTACCGCAATTACTTTCGCCGTTACGCGATCTCCTACTACTGCATCTTTTATAAACAGAGTAAAACCGTCTGTTTTGCCGATTCCCTCTCCATTTTCACTCATATCTGTGATCACTGCTGTCACCAGATCGCCTTTTGCAACCGGTGCAGTATGTTTCTTTTTTTCAGCCATCTTGTACTCTCTTTCTAATCGAACTTTCTCACTGCTCAAACTTTCACTCTCATCCAGTACGTTTTCTGTCCAAACTCCCGCTCTCATCCAGTACGTTTTCTGTCCAAACTCCCGCTCTCTGCCAGCACATTTTCTGTCCAAACTTCCACTCTCTGCCAGCACGTTTTCTGTCCAAAGTTCCGCTCTCTGCCAGCACGTTTTAACCAGATGTTCTTCTTTTTCCCGTTTTCCTCGCGTGGATCGAATCCGATTTTTTTCCTATCGGGGATTCTCTCGATATCATTATCCGATGATCTTAGGCAGAAGATCTAGACTTGCTTCTCTCGATCTGATTACAGCGGATTGGTTCGTTTAAAGTTGCTCTCCAGCAGACGATTATAACCCAGCCATTCACTGTCGCTATTATTATTTTCTAAAATTTCCCGCATTGTTTCCATCTTGGCATCGGTGTTATCTGCAAAATTCAAGGCTGCCGCTTCAATGATCGCCGGTTTTTTGGGGGAACCATATTCGAGTTCTCCATGATGGGCTAAGATACAGTGCTTTAATTCGTTGGCTGTCTTCACAGGGAACGCGGGAATTTTACGGATATGCTCGCCTACCATTTCTGCTCCCATTACGATATGACCCAGCAACTGACCATTTTCTGTATAATCATTCTCCGGAAAAGGAGATAATTCTTTTGTTTTTCCAATATCGTGCAGCATTGCTGCGGTTAATAAAAGGTCACGATTCAGAATGGGATACTGTTTGCAGTAAAAATCGCACAGGCGCACGACTCCCAGCGTATGCTCCAATAAGCCGCCGACAAAACCATGATGCACACTTTTAGCAGCGGAATGGCTGCAGAATGCCCGCACAAATTCCCGGTCATCTGCAAAAAAGCTACGTGCTAATGCTTTCATCTTGGGATTTTGCAAACTTTCTACATACTGCATAAGCTCCTGATACATCTCTTTAATCGAATAACGGCTGCAGGGCAGATAATCGGCCGGATTGTATTCCTGCTCCTCTGCTACACGAACCCGGCGAACATTCAGCTGCAAAGAACCCTGATAACTGGTCACTTCTCCTTCGACCTGGATATAGTCCATTGCTTCAAAATGATTGATCCCGTTGCTCAAATCCCAGATTTTGGCATCAATGATACCCGTTTTATCCTGCAAGATCATGGAGAAATAATTTTTTCCTGTTTTTGATCGCAGTGCCTGTTTTTGTTTGCACAAATAAATATCAACTGTACGGTCACCTTCACGCAAATTTCCAATAAATTTCATAATCAACTGGCAGTTTTCACTGCCTTCCTCCCTTCCTGTCAGCCCTGACGGACTGTCGGAGTTATCTTAAACTCCATCTTTTTATATGCGCCTTTACTATTTCTATATACGATCATTTTCACTTCCTTTGCCGGCGTCAGCTCTTTCAGAAGTGCTTCGTATTCCTCCATCGATGTGATTTTTTTGCCGCCCAGACTCGTCAGGACATCCCCTGCTTGAATACCCGCCTGATAAGCGGCACTGTTTTTCTTCACGTTTGCTACATAAACGCCTTCTGGAATCGAATTTTCTTTGCGCAGATTTTGGGCAATCTCCTGCCCTGTAATTCCGATTCCTGCCGTTGTTTTGCCATTTAACATGCGATTGACGGACAGCATCAGTGAATCCATACCATAGGCCAGTGAATATCCCGTCTCCGACGCTTGTAACGAATTCGTGAAAATCCCAATGACCTCTCCATTCATCCCCATCAGAAAACTGCATCCACTCGTATTCACACAGATTGAACTTTGGATTCCCGTTGCAAAACCATCTGTTAATGCCAACTGTTTATCCAAATAGGAAATAAAACCAACTCCGATCGAACCTTCTATGCCGCTGGGATTTCCCACTGCAAGAACCGGCATTCCACAGGTACATGTGGACGGATTGCCAATCTTGACCGTTTTTAATACTTCATCTGCCGAAGTAGAAAGTTTTTCTCTAGATACCGACAGAAGTGCTGCATCGAAAACAGTATCATATCCCTTCAAAGAAGCCTCTGCCTGCGTTCCATCCGGCATTTCCAGCAAAATAGAATCGGCACTGCGAAGATTCGAATAACCCGTGAGAATATAATACGCTTCTTGATCTTTGCGGATCAAAAGGCCACTTTGCGAATATTGACTGTCATAACGCACCTCAAACCAATCTACGTCCTTTTTTCTGGCAACGACTGTCACCAGAGAATTTTCAAGAGACTGGACCACGGTCTGTATCTGATCGGCCAAGACGGATTCTTCCTGTTCTCCATGCGTTAACACTGAAGAAACAAAATGCCTCAGTTCTTCTTCATTCTGCGGCATCGAATCGTTGGGAACCTTTTCCAATGTTGTCTCTGCCTTTGCCAGGTCTTCTTTTGTATCATCTTCCTGCAAATTGCCGGAAAAAAAATGAAGAACTGCCAGAAAGATCAGTGCTGCTGATAAACCAAATAAGCAGCCGCCTGCCACTGGTCGTCCAAAAAGGCGCAGCAGTTCCTTTCTCGCACTCGTTCTGCGTACGATTTTCTCTCGAATAAAATCTGATTGATTTTCTCCAAAGGTATAATAATCTGGTTCTTTATCCTTTGAATGTTCTCTCATAGCAAATCCCCCGTTTTACCGTGATTCAACGCAATTCATCTAAAATCTGCTCATGAGACATTATAAATTATATTATTTACATTGTGAAGCTTTTTTTCTCACATTGCACGAAATCATGCGGTGTAGTATAATAACAAACGGAATTTGCTGACCTTATGCTGCATTCACAATCCTGTGTAATGTGAATCGCATCCTTAATTTTATAACAATGTTTATCAAACAAGACAATCACAGAAAATGTTTCGAACCGCGATCCTGCTGCTCAATGACTGCATCATGCAGTCCGATCATGAGAACCGGTGCTTCGATGTTTTTTTCGTAATGGGCATTCAAATACGAAGCTAAGAGACTCATACCCACACCAGACAGCTCGCTCGCGCACCCGATAGATGGAGATTACTTTATGAATCAAAAAGCTTTAAAAACTCTTGAATACGATAAAATTCTGAATCGGCTGGCTCATTTTGCTACAACTCCAGTAGGAAAAGAACGCTGCCTGCATTTGGAACCGATGAACGATATTGCACAGATTCGTCTGGCAGTAACGGAAACAAGCGATGCCGCAGACCGGATCCGGCGCAAAGGCTCCCTTTCTTTCCACGGTGTGAAGGACATCCTCCCTTCGATCAAACGTCTTGAAATCGGCTCCAGTTTAGGAATCCATGAACTGTTGGCACTCAGCAGTCTCTTATCCGCTGCTGCCCGTGCAAAAGCTTTCAGCCGGGAAGAAGAACCGGTTTTGGACTCTTTGACGGAATATTTTGAATCATTAGAACCCTTGACCCCCTTTAACCAGGAGATTCAGCGCTGTATCAAATCCGAAGAAGAAATTGACGATCATGCCAGCCCTACGCTGCACCAGATCCGCCGTTCTATGGGAAGCATCAATGCCCGAATCCACGCGCAGCTGAATTCTCTGCTTTCCGCGCATAAAAATGAATTGCAGGATGCGGTTGTAACGATGCGAAATGGTCGCTATTGCCTTCCTGTAAAAGCGGAAAATAAAAGCCAGATTTCAGGAATGGTACACGACCAGTCTGCAACCGGCTCTACTTATTTTATTGAACCAATGGCAGTGATCAAGCTCAACAATGAAATGCGGGAGCTGGAAATCCGTGAACAAAAAGAAATTGAAGTGATTTTAGCCAAATTAAGCAGTCAGGCTGCGGAATATACCGAACAGCTGACCGACAATCTGCGCGCACTGACACAGCTGGATTTCATTTTTGCAAAAGCTGCTTACGCCCAAAGCTACCGTGGCTCCTGTCCGCTGTTTAATACGCAGGGACGGATTCATATCCGGGATGGACGGCATCCGCTTCTAAATCCGGATACCGTTGTTCCGACTACGATTCGCTTAGGAGAAGATTTTACCCTGCTGATCATCACCGGTCCTAACACCGGCGGTAAAACAGTTTCCTTAAAAACAACTGGTCTTTTGCAGATGATGGGACAATCCGGTCTGCATATCCCGGCATTTGAAGGCTCTGAACTGGCTGTTTTTGATGAAATTTATGCAGATATTGGCGATGAACAGAGTATCGAACAAAGTCTGAGTACATTTTCTGCTCATATGACCAACATTGTACCGATTTTACAGCATGCTGATCTGCGCTCCCTTGTTTTGTTCGATGAATTGGGTGCTGGTACCGACCCTGTAGAAGGTGCGGCACTGGCCATGTCAATCTTAAATTATCTGCACAATATGCAGGTGCGCACAATGGCAACCACTCACTACAGCGAATTGAAAATTTACGCGCTGTCTACAGACGGCGTTGAAAATGCATCCTGTGAATTTGATGTGGAAACCTTGTCACCGACTTACCGTCTGCTGATCGGAATTCCCGGCAAAAGTAATGCCTTTGCGATTTCCCGCAAACTGGGATTGGAAGAACACATCATTGAAACTGCCAATTCCTACATCGGCCAGCAGGATAAAGCATTTGAAGACGTTATTTCCGATCTGGAACACGCCCGCCAGGAAATGGAGCGTGAAAAAGAGGAAATCGCTCGCCTGAAACGCGATGCGGATATTCTGAAAAAACGGGCAGAAGACCAAAACCGCCAGCTGCAGGAGCGTCGGGATAAGCTGATCAATCAGGCCAATGAAGAAGCACGACAGATTTTGCAGGCGGCAAAGACAACTGCTGATCAGACAATCCGCCGTATTAATAAACTCAGCACATCCGGCACCAATATGCAGGAGCTGGAAGCAGAACGTGCGAAATTACGAAATCAGCTACAGAAAAATGACCAGAAAAAGGAAAAACGTCTGCGCGCTTCCGTAAAAACTGCTCGTGCAGAAGAAATTAAGATTGGAGATTCTGTTCGCGTTATTTCCTTAAATGTAAAAGGAACCGTCACTTCCCTGCCGAATGCAAAAGGTGATATGCAAGTACAGATGGGTATTATGAATTCCCAGGTCAATATCAAGGATATCGAACTGTTAAAAGTAGATACCCTGTCTGGACCGGACGGTGCGATCGTAACAAGCAAAAAGAGCGGAAAAGGCAGTCATGCAAGCCAGATTAAGATGAATAAATCGCTCAACGTCAGTCACGAAATTAATTTAGTCGGCATGAATGCAGACGATGCCATTGCTGCACTGGATAAATATCTGGATGACGCTTACCTGGCACATCTTCCGCAGGTACGTGTCGTACACGGCCGCGGTACAGGTGTTTTGAAAAACGCCGTTCACAATCATTTGAAACGGCTGCGCTATGTTAAAAGCTATCGCCTTGGTACATTTGGAGAGGGCAATACCGGTGTCACGATCGTCACCTTCGATACCTCCAATTAAACAGGCAAAATCAGGAAAACAAACCCCAATCAGCATACGCTAAGAACAAACAGATGGGTTTGATCCGCACTCATTTAATAAAGGACTTATAATTTATGGCAAAACAAAGAATTTTGATCGTAGATGATGATGAGATGATCAGTGAACTGATTTCTCTCTATCTCGCAAAAGAAATGTATGAAACTTCTATCGTAAGCGATGGCTATGAAGCCTTGAAAGCATTTGAAACCTTTCAGCCTCATCTGATCTTGCTGGATCTTATGCTTCCAGGCATTGACGGCTATGAAGTCTGCCGCGAAATCCGGAAAACTTCAAACACACCGATCATCATGCTTTCCGCTAAAGGAGAAGTATTTGATAAAGTTCTGGGATTAGAATTAGGGGCAGATGATTATATCATCAAGCCCTTTGATTCCAAAGAACTGGTCGCAAGAGTGAAGGCAATCCTGCGCCGTACTGCGGTTTCCACACCGCAGTCTGCTCAGATTCTGCCGGAACAGCCTTCTGCCCAGTATGTCGCTTATCCAGATTTGATCGTCAATCTCACCAATTATTCCGTTACTTTGAAAAACAAGCGACTGGACATGCCGCCTAAAGAACTGGAACTGCTTTATTTTCTGGCAAAATCCCCCAATCAGGTCTTTACCAGAGATCAGCTTCTTGACCATATCTGGGGATATGAATACCAAGGCGATACCCGAACCGTTGATGTACATATCAAACGAATTCGGGAAAAAATCGGAGAAAATCCCACTTGGAAACTGGCAACGGTACACCGGATCGGCTATAAATTCGAAGTAACAAACAGCTGAACCATCTTTTTTCAACCTCGAAAACCAACGGCAGCTTTCAGCTGCCGATAACCTTTAGAAAACCATGAAAAAAAAATTAAATTTAAAATTTATGAGGGGATTTTTAACAGTCGGATTGATCGGCTTCCTTTTAATCGCCTCTCTTGCATCAGACGCTGTTTTGCAGGTGCTGATTCATCTGCAATCGGAAAGCTTATATACAAAAGCAGAAACCATTTCCAGTGATTGTGTCCGTTCTTATAATGGCAATATGCAGCCTCTCACCAGTAAGCAAAATGAATACGATGGACTGGCGCAGGGGCTGGATGCTTCCATCTGGATCGTAGACCGCGATGGTACGATTATTTACGATACTGCCAAAACGCATACCCAAGAAACGATTCCCGGTTTTGACCCGGCTTCTTTTGGGCAGAAACCAAAAAAAGGCTCCGCTTATTGGGAGACCGGTTTCTTTTATCATATTTTCTCAGAAAAACATCTGTCGGTTATGACACCGATTCATGTAAATTATCAAACCAGAGGCTATGTCATCATCCATCAGCCCATGGCACATCTGGAACAGGCACAGTATGATCTCTTAAATCTGTTGTATTTGACCGGACTTGTCATCTTCCTGCTCAGTTTTCTGCTGCTGTTTCTTTTCCGAAAATGTGTCTATCGACCGTTAGGTGAGATCATTCATGCCGCCGATGAATACGCTGCCGGCAATCTGAAATACCGATGCACTGTGTCCAGTGATGATGAATTAGGCTATCTGTCTGCTACTTTAAATTATATGGCTTCGGAATTAAATAACAGCGAAGAATACCAGCGAAAATTTATTTCCAATGTTTCGCATGATTTTCGCTCACCGCTGACTTCAATCCGCGGCTATCTCGTTGCGATCTTAGATGGAACGATACCGCCGGAATTACAGGAAAAATATTTAAATATCGTAATCCGGGAAACAGAACGGCTTAACAAGCTGACAGAAGGACTTTTGACATTGAATCAGCTCAGCAGCAATACTACAGGACTGAATTTGTCGGATTTTGATATCAACCGAACGATCAAAGACACCTGTGCTTCATTCGAAGGACGCTGCCGCAGCAAAAATATACGCTTTAATCTGACTTTTTCGGATAAAATTACGATGGTTCAGGCGGATTTTGGAAAGATTCAGCAAGTTCTTTATAACCTGATCGATAATGCCTTGAAATTTTCTAAAGATGATTCTACGATTGATATTGAGACCTACAGCCGTAATGGAAAAGTATTTGTCTCCGTCAAAGACCACGGCTGCGGAATTGCCAAGGAAAATCAGAAAAAAATCTTTGAACGTTTTTATAAAGCCGATAATTCAAGGGGCAAAGACAAACAAGGCACCGGACTGGGGCTGGCGATCACCAGAGAGATTCTTCATGCACATCAGCAAAATATTGATGTGGTCAGCACCCCAGACGTAGGAACCGAGTTTATCTTCACCCTGCAAAAAAAATAATATTAGTTACTCCAATGCAGCCGATGCAGATCGCCATCGTGCTGCATTCCTGCAAAATTCTGCTGACGAAGTGCTTCATAAAGTACAATGGATGCAGAATTGGAAAGATTGAGAGAACGGATATCTGGATTCATCGGAATTCGAATCGCGGTTTCCTCATAGTGAACCAGGATTTCTTCCGGAATTCCGGCACTTTCTTTCCCAAACATAATGTAATCATCTGGTCCATAAGTCACTTCTGTATACAGCTTTTTCGCTTTCGTTGTCGCCATAAAAATATGCGCATTGGGATTTTTCTGCAGAAATTCCTCAAAATTTTTGTAGATCGTAACATCCAGATTCGGCCAATAATCTAACCCAGCACGTTTCAGCGTCTTGTCATTAATCTGAAATCCCAAAGGCTCAATTAAATGAAGACGCGTACCTGTTGCAACACAGGTTCGACCTATCGTACCGGTATTTCCAGGAATTTCCGGCTCATGTAATACAATATTCAGCACAACTGCTGCCTCCTATTCTACAACGTCTAATGTCTGGACGAATTTTTCCACTCGATCAAGTGCTTTTTTCAAGCTTTCCAGTGAATAAGCATAGGAAATACGAATATAACCTTCTCCGCTCGCACCAAAGGCACTGCCCGGTACAACTGCTACTTTCTGTTCTTCCAGCAGTCTTGTCGCAAATTCTTCCGATGTCATACCATATTTTTGAATGCTCGGGAAAACATAAAATGCACCCCTTGCTTCAAAGCAATCCATACCGATGCGGCGCAGTTCATGCAGCAGATAACGTCTGCGCTGATTATAAGCTTCTGTCATCTGTGCAACATCATCGTCACCATTGCGCAATGCTTCTACTGCCGCATACTGACTGGTCGTAGGCGCACACATGATTGCAAACTGGTGGATTTTGACCATCTGCTTGATGATTTCTTCCGGACCAGCCGCATAGCCCAAACGCCATCCTGTCATCGCATATGCTTTGGAAAAACCATTGATCAGGATCGTCCGCTCTGCCATTCCAGGCATCTCAGCAATACTAACATGTTTCTCCCCATAGGTCAATTCCGAATAAATTTCATCCGAAATAACATACAGATCGCGTTCAACACAAACACGGGCAATTTTTTCCAGATTTTCCCGTGATAAAACAGCACCTGTCGGATTGTTCGGGAAAGGCAGGATCAAAACCTTCGTCTTATCCGTACATTTTTCCTCAATCTCCTGTGCAGTCAGCTGAAATTCATTTTTCGCCTGCAGCGGAATCGGCACAGGAACCGCATACGTAAGCTGTGCACAAGGCAGATACGATACGTAACAAGGTTCCGGGATCAACACCTCATCTCCGGGATCGACCATCGCACGAAGGGCAATATCAATCGCTTCACTGCCGCCGACTGTAACAATGATCTGTGAATCATGATAGTGCAGATTATTTTTCCGTCTCAAATAGTGGCAAATTTCTTCTTTTAATTCTTTTAAGCCTGCATTGGAAGTGTAATAAGTACGCCCATGTTCCAATGAATAGATACCTTCCTCGCGGATATGCCAGGGAGTATCAAAATCCGGTTCTCCTACACCAAGAGAAATCGCATCGGGCATTTCATTAACGACATCAAAAAATTTACGAATTCCAGAGGGCTGGAGTTCCCGACAGACTTTGGAAATAGGATCTCTCATGGCGTAATCTTCATCCTTTCATCTTCTTTTGCATCATCAACCAGAACAATACCGTGATCCTTGTACTTTTTCAGAATAAAATAGGTAGCGGTACTCATAACCTGATCCAGTACGGATAATTTCTCTGTGACAAACTGTGAAACACCACGCATGGTCTTTCCTTCCAGAATTACGGTAAAATCGTAAGCACCAGACATCAGATAAACCGCATTCACCTCAGGATATTTCATAATCCGTTCGGCAAAGTTATCAAATCCTCTGCCTCTTTGCGGCGTTACCCGCACTTCAATCAGTGCCGTTACCTTTTCTTCTGAGGTGTTGTCCCAGTTGATCAGCGTATGGTATCCACAAATAATATGCTCTTTCTCCATATCCGCGATGGTATTGGCGACAACCACTTCATCCTCACCCAGTAAAATTGCCAGCTCTTTCAGATCAATACGGCTGTTTTTCTCCAGAACAGCGAGAATCTTATCTCTCATTTCCTTTTCCTCCTTATATATCATGATGCTGGGTCAAAATCTCCAATCAGGATGCCTCCGGATTATTTCAAGGTCGTTCAAGCACTTATGAGCAAGCTCATGTAGTGTTAAACCTTTCGACCCTTGCATCATATCATACAGCAAAATACAAATTTAACTGCTGCAGTATGAGTCTTACCATCATGAATCCTTCAAATTGTATAACGATTCATGAATATCCGTTCAAAGTTTTTAAAATGCTCCAGACAAAGGAAGCTGTTACATAATTTTCCATCCAGTATATCACGTTTTCTGAAAAAATGCTCCTTAAAATGCAATTTTTTTTACGATTTCTTTTGTCCCATCTGCAAATCGGCACAGGTGGTTTTAGGCTATTTGCTCCTGGCTTTCTCTTATCCGTTTATCCAAGCACTTTTAACAATTCATCGGGCTGCGGACGATTTAAATGGCTGCGGATTTCTCCATGGCAGATCACTTTATCCAAATCGTCTGAGATATAGCCAATAATCTGACAAGGCTGTCCACAGTCTGCAAAAGCACGAACCGTTTCATAACCATGCTCTGTAACCATCAAGACACAACCGCCAGACATCAGCTGCCAGGGATTTAAGTCAAAGACCTCGCAGCACTCAACCGTCACCTGCTTGATCGGAACCTGCTCATAATCAATTCGAAATCCCACTGAACTTTCGGCAGCTAAATGGCATAAGCCGTTCAAAAGTCCACCTTCTGCAATCTGATACATCGCAGTAACCCCATGCTGCAATGCAATTTCTGGATCCGGCAAAACGAAAAGGCGTTCCTTGAGCTGACTGCCCGACTGAATAAAATGCATCGGAAGTGTCTGTTTCAACTGCTCCTGATGATTTTCCGCCAAATAAACAGTTCCTGCCATTCCAATATAACCAAATAAAACGATTTCCTGCCCCGGATGAAAGCAATTCATCTTATACTGACACAGCGTTTCTTCATACGCTGCCATTCCATATTGTTCTAAAAAAGCGGAGAGTGATTTCTCCGCTTTCCGTATATATTTTTTTTCCATTGATATTCTTAACCTGTTCTAATACTCCAGACTTTCGATACGCTTTCCTCTATCCTGCTATTTTACATGAATGATTCTGCGCCTACAAGACGTGTTTTGCATTGACGATCCTGCATAAACAGCATGTGTTTTACATCAACTATTCTGCCGGTGCAGCACTTGATGACGGTGCTTGTGTTGCCTCAGTTGGCTTTGCTGCGTTGGTTGCTTCAGTCGGCTGTGCAGCAGAAGGTGCTGCTGATTCACCAGGCTGTCCTGTTGTCTCAGTCGGTGCCTGCGTCGTTGTAGGCTCTACCTTCTTCGTTCCGCGAATTGCTTTTCGGTTTGCACCACTGTAACTATCAGTATGAAGCACTGTGCGCTCTGTTTCTTTGCCATCGATCAAAACAACCTTTGTCAAGCTTGCCTTAACCGCCGGATATGCAGCCTGAGTCGTGCTTTCATAGCCCACCGGCTTTGATGGATCATCTGTATAGGTAACACCTGACGGTGTTGACTTACTGATCGTTCTGGAATCATATCGCACTTCGCGATTTTCTGGCCGTGTATCATTGCCGTAAATCTGGAAAGTACAATATCCGCCGCCTGCTGATGCAGCAATGTAGATCGGATCTTCATAAGGATTTTTTAATTTTAAATCTTTCTGAGGATTCTTATAATCACTGCCTGCATAAATAGTAGAATCCATCGCATAATCTACATAGGTAACGATCAGCGTATGATGATAACGTTCTACAATATCCAGTTCTGCATATAATGCCGCATTGTATAACGTCGATGCTGTCTGGCAGATTCCTGCGCCTACCGTTTCTTCTACATTCGTACCAAAATAGCCCTGACCGGTACCGTAACCGCCTTCTTTGGAACGTTCACCCATCAGGGTCGAAACAGAAATCGTTTCTCCCGGCCAGATTACTGTACCGTTCAGACGCTGTGTACTCAATTCCAAACTCTGTGTACGACCGCGATTACTGCTTGCATACGTAGTCGTGCGGCTTCCCATCAGATCCTTAACCGTCTCCAGTTCTTTCGCCGTATGCTTCGGCTTATCCACCTTTACAACCGTTTCGATCGATGCGGTATTCTCTGTCCAATCACCAGTCAAAAGCTGATTGATCGCTGCAATTGTCTTCTTCGTATTAACTACAAGACCATTTTCTTCTGCTTTGATCACAAAACTGCCATTCGAACGTGTCAGTTCCGGTTCTTTTGCTTCCTGATCATATTTCTTCAAGTTCTTTTTGATATAACTTTTAATCGCTTTGTCATTGATTTCAAGATTCAGTTCATAAACCTGGTTGTTCTTCTTTAAATCGGATAAAGCTTTAAAACGTGCAATCAAATTACCATTTTTTCCCAATTCGACAGCATCTTTTAAGATCTCCGGATTCGTCCATTCCACACCGATCGTGCCGACTTCAAACGTATCTTTATGATTTCCTGTAACCATCGTGATGGATTTCTTTTCCAAGTCTGCTATGTAATCGTTTACAGCAGCTTCTGCTTCTTCTTCTGTCAGCCCGGATAAATTAATATCCCCTGCGTAAACTCCTTCTGCAATGACTCCATCTTCTGTTTTGTCTACTTCATGTGCAGCAATCGCTACACTGCCTAGAGCCAATACCAGCAGCAGTGCCAGTATCGACACACCTCCTATTATTCCCTTTTTCATGAATGTCATCCTCTCTATACGGAAAATTAGCAGCAATTCTGCGCTGCTGTATCGTTAGCAGAGGCAAAATTCTGCTAAACTGCTACCTAGATGCCAGGATTGTGGGAGTGCAAAGCACGGAACAATCCGTAGGCATCATTGTTGGGGGCTTTTGACTCCAACATCTTACCTATTTTAGCACAAAGTTCTCGATTTGCAACAAAAAATCAAGGACATTCCAATTCTTCCTACATGATACTTCCTAAAATTCCGGTTACAAGCATTGCAATTACAAGAATTCCGGCTGTAATACCTGCTACCACACGCTGAAAATTTTTATTATGCATCTCTTTTCCCTCCTAATCATTTCTTCTATTCACAAGTTTCTATATGTTACAGGTTCTGCTTTTCGCAGGACTCTATTTTTACAAGTCCTGCTTTCCATAGATTCTGTTTTCTGCTGGTTTCCTGCGATTCACAAGTGTTTGCGTTCTACAAATCCTATTGCCTGCGATTTTTCGCCATACATAAGTTCCAGTATCTGCTGCTTTATAGATGTTTCTCTTTTCCAAATAGTTGCAGCAGCTGCTCCAAATCTACCACATCAAACCCGCTTCTTCTTCATCCGTCAAGCCCGGTCTTCTTCATCCGTCAAACCCGCTTCTTCTTCATCAGCCAAGCCCGGGTCTTCTTTTTCAGGCAAATCCGGTTCTTCTTCATGAATCAAGCTCTGCTGACGGGCATACTTCTTTCAGAAAACAATTTTCACAGTCCGGCTTTCTAGCTTTGCAGATTGTTCGTCCCAGGGTAATCAGATGAATATTGATCAAAATCCAGTGATCCTGCGGAATTACATTCATCAGATCATATTCAATTTTAACAGGGTCTTCTTCCTGTGTAAATCCCAGTTTTCTGGAAATTCGCTTTACATGAGTATCCACGACGATACTAGGCTCATGATAAATATTTCCCCGGATCACATTCGCGGTCTTTCTGCCGACACCAGCCAGTGAAGTCAGATCTTCAATTGTTCTGGGAACCTGTCCCTCATAATCTGTTACCAATTTGCGCGCACATGCAATAATATTCTTTGCTTTGTTATGATAAAAACCGATCGAATGGATTTCTTGTTCCAATTCTTCCAGCTTTGCATCAGCCAGTTTTTCCAATGTATCATACTTTTGAAATAAATGTTCTGTTACAATATTAACACGGGCATCGGTACATTGCGCACTTAAAATAACCGCGATCAGCAACTGCCACGGTGTTTCATAATTCAGGTAACAGCGATATTCCATCCCGTATTCCTGATCCAACAGTTCCAGTATCTTTGTTACATCACCTTTCACGTTGCTTCCCCCTCTGCTATTTTCGCTTCTACTTTTGATCCTTCCGCCTCCGGCTCTTTCACCTCAGACATCTCCCCTGTGAAAGACTCACTCTGCGAACCGCAAAAACGACTGTCTACAAAAGTTGTCTGTGCATTATGATCCATCGGACTGCGATTTTCATAATCAAATAAAACCAGCCATGGACCTTGTGCTATTTTAGCATCGAATCGTGTCATTTTTGTGTCTTCTGCGGTGTTTTCCAGAAGCTGCAAAATATTATGCTGGAAAACCAGTGGTTGAAAACGTCCGCGCAGCTGCCGATAAGAAAATTTCTTCGCATCTTCTCCCAGCCAGGTTCCTTCCTGCATTTCCTGTGCAAAGAAGTCCGAAACCTGTTTTTTATAAGGCTCCTGATCGGGAATAAAAGCCGGCACACGATTTAGTTTCTCCCGCAGACAAAAATCATAGCTCAACAGCTCATCAATCCACTGCAAAGCTTCTGATTTTTCGGTAATAGAAGATTGCTTCACCCATTCCTGCAGAAAATGCCGCAGTGCCATATAACGTCCTACACGATTCTGGCTGACACTTCGATATCCCTGTTCCTGCAAAAAGGCACCAAATTGACGATAAAATTCAAATGGTGTTTCAAAAAATGGCACGATATAAGTTAAAATGGAAGAAAACTGTCCGCTGTTATAATACTCCTCAACGGTTTCCTCCACATTTTTCAGTTCCAGCAAATCCGAAAAGGAAAGCCATTTGGTATACAAAACCTCATATGCCGGATGTGTATGGTACACCAGACCGTATTCTGCGATTTCTTGCTCCATACGCGTTCCATGCAGTACTTTTAAAAATCCTAATTGCAGCTGATTCGGCTTCATCGCATAAACTTCATTAAAAGACTGCGCAAAACTTTCCAGATCTTCCCAGGGAAGTCCTGCGATCAGATCCAGATGCTGATGAATATTTTTCCCTTTCCGCACACGCTCCGTATACTGCGCCACCTTCTGCAAATCCATCTTTCGTCCGATTGCATCCAAAGTCTTCGGATTCGTCGTCTGCACCCCAATTTCCAATTGAATCAATCCCGGACGCATCTTTGCAAACAGAGCAAAATCTTCTTCCCGAAGCAAATCCGCCGCAATTTCAAAATGAAAATTCGTCACACCATTGTCATGTTCCTGAATATAGTTCCAGATTGCATACGCATGCTCATGACGGCAATTAAACGTTCGATCCACAAACTTAACCTGAGCTGTTTTCTCACGCAGGAAATAGGATAATTCTTCAAAAACCCGCGAAAGACTGCGAAAACGCAGCTTTTTATCAACAGAAGACAAGCAGTAGCTGCAGGAAAATGGACAGCCGCGGCTGCTTTCATAGTAAATAATTCGATTTCGATATTCATCCAGATCAGCATAAGGAAATGGAATCGCATCCATGGAAAGAAGCTTACGCGGTGCCGTTGTCTTGATCACACCCTGAGAATCCCGAAAACAAATGCCATGAACCGACTCCAAAGAAAGAATCTCCTCTGCACTACTTCCACAAAAAATTGCATCGGAACCTGTTCTGCAAAGAATCTCCTCCGCACCCGTTCCACAAAGAATTGCATCGGAACCTGTTCTGCAAAAAATCTCCTCTGCACCCGTTCCACAAGGTTTCTTCTGATAATACGAAAGCAATTCTAAAAACGTTTCCTCGCCTTCCCCGATCATAATCCCCGTTACAAACGGCATTTCTTCCATCCGTTCCTTCGGATTCCAGGAAACCTCCGGTCCTCCCAGCCAGATTGGAAGATGAGGCATAATCTTATGCAGCTCCTCTGCCAATTCTTTGATAAAATCCATATTCCAGATATAACAGGAAAATCCGATCACATCCGGTTGGCGCATATAGAGATCCCGCAAAACCGCATCCATCTGGTGATTAATCGTATACTCTGCAAACTCTGCATTCATCCCTCTTTCCCTGGCATAAGCAGTCATACTGTAAACTGCTAAATTCGAATGAATATACTTTGCATTCACTGCTGCAAGCAGAAAATAATTTGTCTTTTCCATCTTCGCCTAACACTTCCCCTTTATCCGCATCGCACATCACAGGCGGTACGGTTCTTTTCAAAGCAAATATTACAAAATGTACCTGGCATCTTTACGCATTCAGATGCAAATTCGAATTAAAAGATAACAAAAAAAGGCACATCTTCAATCGATGTGCCTAAAAGCGGGTGATGGGAATCGAACCCACGTATCTAGCTTGGAAGGCTAGTGTTCTACCATTGAACTACACCCGCATGTGTTTTCCAACAACGCAATCATTATACAGTATTGTTCCAAAGAAGTCAAGCACTTTTTTATTTTTTTATAATGATTTCTTTTCACATGCACGGCGCAGAATCCGGGAAAACATCAAAACAAAGCAAAACGCCGCTGTTCCCCAGGTAATTGGATAAACACTAGCAAGTCCCTCCAGCGTACCGATTGTTTTCGAAAACACCTGCAGCAACACAATTCTCAGAAAAGCGATATTAAACAAAATGACAAGCATCGACCGAACAGAATATCCCATTCCTCTTATACAGCCGCTGTGCACTTCCAAAATAGGATATAACCAATAAAATGGAAATGATACCGCCGCAATCCGAAAAGCATTTGCAACAACAGCGGAATCTTTGATAAAGAAACCGAAAATCGGCTGATAAAAAAGAAGCATAATCGCAGCGATCGCACCGGTAATACCAACTCCAATCAACGCGATCGTCGGAATCCCTTTTCGAATGCGCTGATAATGTCCAGCCCCTACATTTTGCCCTGTAAACGTAACCGCTGCTTGTCCCAATGCCATAATCGGCAGATAAATAAAATTCTCTACTTTATAATAAGTCGCAAAAGCTGCTACAGCAGTTTCTCCAAAATGGTTGATATGGTACTGCACAATCACGTTCGAAAATGTAATCAAAATCGACTGCAGCCCAGAAGGTAAACCAATCCACAAAATCTGCATCAAGATTTCCCAGTCTACTGTCAGTTCACGAACATTAAAGTGAAGCGGACTTTCTCCCTTTCGTGATAATACAACCAGGATCATGACCGCAGACAAGCCCTGCGAAACAGCAGTCGCAAGCGCAACACCTGCAACCCCCATTCTCGATACCGCAAGAGCATCCACTGCAATATTGACAAAACCACACACCACCAAAATCTGAAAAGGAGTCTGTGAATCTCCGCAGGCTCTCAGCGCACCCGCTCCCATATTATACAAAATCATAAATGGCATGCTGCACAAATAAAGCCGCATATACAAGATTGCCTCCGGCATTGCAGAAGCTGGAGTTTTTAAAAGTGCCAAAATCGCAGGTGCAAAAAAAATCGCCGCCGCTGCCAGAATTACCCCAGCAACAATTGCAAACAGCAACGAAGAATGCAGCGCACGATTTGCCTGTTCTCTCTGTCTGGCACCGATAAATTTCGCCGTAACAATACTCGTTCCAACCGAAATCCCACTAAACAGACCAATTGTACAAGTAATCAAAGAACTGCTGGCACCAACTGCCGCCGCAGAAGTTGTACTCAGGAAATTTCCAACAAAAAAATAATCTGCAGTGCTGTAAAACTGCTGAAAAATACTGCTTCCGATCAGGGGAAGAATAAAAGAAAGCAACGGAAGGACAATTCCCCCCTGCGTCATATCAATCGTCTTTTTACCGGATGCCATCACATACTCCTTGAACTGTTTAAAATAAATTTCTCTTTTTCTCTCTTTTTATCTCTCTTTCATTCCGGTTTAATCACCACGGTTGAAAAATAACTTTGAATATCCTCATCGGTAATCGCATGAATACACTGCGAAGGAAGTCCGCAATCTGACACAACGGCAGTTCGATCTTCCAATCCCCGCGCTGCAATAGCCTCCCGCAAAGACGGAAGTGCATGTCGACTTTTCATAAAAACCTTTCCACCAGGAGTATTCAAAGCCGCTTCTAAATCCGAATACGAACCGGGAAAAATACTAAGTGGCTGATTCGCTGCTGTTAAACTTTCTCCCAACAATGCCGCACAAGCACAAAAACTCGTAACACCGGGAATCATTTGACAGGAAAAGCCCATCTGCTCTACTTCTCGCGCAATATAGCTGTATGTACTATAAACCGCAACATCACCCAGATTCAGCATTGCCACATCCTTCCCTTGTTTCAAATATACCGCGATCTGAGCAGCATTCTCCTGATACTGCTGTTTCAGTACCTCAGGATCACGTACCATACGATGTTCCAAATAAAGAATCTCTTTTCCGGAAAAATCCACTGCTTGCCGGGCAATATCCAATGCTAACGTTTTTTCACCACCTGTTCGCGGTACTGCAACGACTAAACAACGTTCCAATGTCCGCAATGCTTTTACGGTCAGTAACTCCGGATCCCCAGGACCAACACTTACCCCAAAAAGAATTCCATTCATCATCTTTTCCTCCAATCTCATCAATTTGATTCCTTCTAAACTACAAAGCAATTACGCTTCCTTTTTCACGCTATCCTTCTATACACTCCCGAAGATGGCGGAGGTAGAGCTGGCGGATTTCTTCTGATTCCCCCAGTCCCGACAAAACACAAGAAACTTCCAATCCTGCTGCTTTGCACTGATTTTTCCAACTCGTACCGCCTTCTCCCGCTAAATCTTCCACTACATGTGTCCCTGCTGTTAAAAGCAGCGGTACCAATTTAACAGCCGTATACCCTTCCTTTAAGAGTTCCTCTAACACCGCTTCAAATGGCGGTTTTCCTTCTACTGCCGCCAGAAAAATAGACTTCGCCCCCATTTCCCTGCAATTACACAGCAGTTGTTCATAGATTTCATCTGTCAAACAGGTACTTCCATGCGCCATTAAGAAAAGAGCTTCCTGGGGCTGCAAGGCATAGGTTTTCTTCAAAAAGGCAGCAATATCGGCGAAATCCTGTGCTTCATATAAAAGAGGCTTCGCTGTGACCATATTCCGAAAATCGTTTTCATGGGCAGTTAACGTTTTCTGCATTTTTTGATATTCTTCACCCGGCAGCAGATAGGTCGGCAAAATAAAAATGTCTTCTATACCTTCTGCTTTCAGTGATGCAAGTGCTTGTGAAACATTTTCGACCTCAATTCCACGCTTTTTCAGCCGTTCGATGACAAATTTGCTGGTATATGCACGACGTACTGTATACTGTGGAAATGCATTCTGGACATCTTTTTCCACTGCTTCGATGGTCTTTTGTCGTGTTTCTTCTTTTGTCGTACCAAAGCTTACTACTAAAATTGCTTTCTGCGGCATTTTCCGCTCCTTTCTGCTGCTATCCGATTAAAATAATATTGGATTCCATCTTTTGTTTCGGCTTGCCCGATTTGAATCTGAAAAACATCCTCCAACAATCCACTTTGCAGTACCTGAGAAGGGGTATCACAGATTCGAATCGAACCATTTTCCATTAATACAATCTGATCGGAGTATTTTAAAGCCAGATCCAATTCATGCAGTACCATGACAACGGTTTTACCGGCTGTTTTCATCTGCTGTGCCAGCTGAATCACTTCAAATTTATGACAAATATCCAGATAACTGGTGGGTTCGTCCATTAAAACAATGGGGGTTCCCTGCGCCAGCAGCATCGCCAGATACACCTTTTGACGTTCTCCACCAGAAAGTTCTGTTACATTTCGCTTCCGAAAGTTCCAAACACCAGCCCATTCCATCGCTTCTTTTGCTGCATTTCGGTCTTCTTCCCGATAACGGCGCGGATATCCCATATAAGGAAACCGCCCATGCAGTACCAGAGTTTCCACTAGGATATTGGCAGGGGTTCGACTCTGCGGTAAAAAGGAAAGCGTTTTGGCAAGTGTTTTGGACTGCATCGCAGTAATCGAAGTTCCATTGAGCAAAATATCTCCCTGATCGAACGGATGCAGACCGCTTATCATACGGAGTAAAGTCGATTTTCCGCATCCATTCGGTCCGATGATTGCCGTGATCGACCCATCCGGAATTGTAACGGAAAGGTCGAAGCATTGTCGTTTCCCATGATATCCCCCTGAAACATTACACAATTCAATCACGAATTCCACGTCCTTTCCTGCGAATAAGCAGCCACAAGAAAAATGGCCCGCCTAAATATGACATGATGATTCCAACTGGAATCTCATACGGGGCAAATAAAATGCGCGCCAGGACATCACAAAGCAGGACAAATGTTCCGCCTGCAAGGGCAGAAACGACGATCAGCTGTCTGCTTTCGCCTTCTGTAAAGAAACGGGCTGCATGTGGTATGATCAAGCCGACAAATCCCAACAGTCCACAAAAGCTTACCGCTGCACCAGCCAACATAGAAGCCGTTAAAAGCAGCCAAAAACGATACCATTTCGTATTAAGCCCCAAAGAACGAGCCGTATCTTCTCCCAGCGCAAGGATGTCCATTTCATGACAAAACAACCATGCCAGCACCAATCCCAGTGCAATGTAAAAAGCTGGAAACTGCAATTTTTCCAGCGAAGCATTTTCCAGTGTTCCAATGCGAAATGCGCTGATTCCCATCAACGCATCCGGTACTAACGTGACAACCGTATCAATACCGGCTGAAAGAATATTGCTGACTGCAATTCCCGCTAAAACCAGTGTAATCCGGGAAGCACCTGTTGCACGAGCCGCTGCGTAGATTAAAAGCATTGCCACCAGCGCACCCAAAAAAGAAGCAGTTGTAACGAAACCGGATTTTCCAGGAAAAAAAGCGGCACAGAGTACTGCTGCCAGACCTGCGCCGGAATTCACACCGATTAAATTGGGACCTGCCAGTGGATTTCCCATTACGGATTGAATGATCGTGCCCGAAACCGCCAGCGCAGTTCCTGCCAAAATCGCAGCAGCTGTCCGTGGCAGACGGACATGCAGTAGAATTCTGCGCGTATGCTCCCAGTCACCCCAGGGCAGCGAAACTGACCCCAGCAAAAGACTTGATAAAATCGCCAATAAAAAGGCAACAAGCAGAATTCCTACTACCGCACGATATCCAGGTTTATTCTTTGCCATATAAAATTTCGGCAAGCATTTCATAACTGTCTCCCCAACGATAATTTGGTTTATAATGAAAAAGATTCTGCGGCAGCAAGTGATAATTTCCATTTTTCACCGCAGATAACTCCTTCCAGGCAGGATTCGATTGCAGGGTTTCTTCCAATTCCTTCTGCGCCACTTCTGGAGAAGCCCCCTGTGTGGTCACCAGGATAAAATCCGGGTCTTCTTGAATAATTGCTTCCATACTCAAATTTTCCAAAAGCCCGATATCGCTGTCTGCAATATTACGGCATCCCAGATCTTTCAGCATCGCACCCGTCATACTATCCGATCCCTTGACTGTGATCCCGGTCGAATAGGCGCGGAGAAACAGCACACTTGGGGATGCTTTTCCCTTTACTCCGGCAAGCACTTCATCAATCTGCTCCCGAACAGCTAATCCATTTTTCTCATAAAGATCCTTGCGTCCTGTCATCTCCGTGCAAAGGTTCAGCATCTCCAGATAATCGTCAAAGGTTTCCACCTCAAAATACGCCGTTGTCATTCCGGCACTTTCCAGCGCAGAACGCAGCGCTACATGTTCTGCGATCTTGGCATTTAAAATCACAAAATCGATATCCAGCAAAATCATCGTTTCGATATCCGGTGAACGCACCGTACCGAGATTTGTTACACCCTCACGAGGCTCAATTCCCCGTTCCGAATAAGCATCCTCCGTCAAAGCAGTAAGCGTTCCGCCTGCCAGCAGCCAGGTTTCAGCATTACTGCCCCCGATCGCCGCCACATGATCGGCAGAACGAACGCAAACCGTATACCCCAGATCATCTTGAAACTGATATTCCTGCTGCCTCTCCTGTTCGGACGCTTTCTGATCATTCTGCTGTACTTCTTTCGATTCATCCTGCTGCACTTTAGCTGTCGTTTGCCCTAAATCATTTCCCCCAGAAATCGTTTGCTTTGGCTCTGCTCCCCTGCCACATCCAGTAAGCAGCAAAGAGAGCACCAGGCAAACGAATATCCTTTGCATTTTCTTCCTCAATTGCTTTCATCCCCATTTTCGCATCCGAAAGCGCAGCTGATAACTGCGCATTTTCGATCTCCAATCGCATCTATTGCCAGCTAACAACTATTCATTTTCTCGCAGATTCCGTACGATCAGCGTTCCATATGCCGCTAATTTGACTGATATCTTGCCATTTTCCACCGGATAAACAACCCGTCCAACGTTATAGCCTTTTTCCGATGTTTTCATCAGACGGCACATCTTACTTCCGTCTTCCAGACCAATCTCCCAAACAGGCAGTTCCAGCTCCACCTCGTGATCTAAGTTGTTGATCGCAACTGCAACGCGATTCTCATCCAGGAAACGTCCATACATTAAAATACCATGGTCATATCCTAAGAATTTCAAAGAACCCGTCCGAAGGGCTGGATTGTTGCGGCGGATACCCGTTAAATATTTATGAAATTCAATTAATTCCAGATCCTGATTTTCCCAAGGATACGTTCTGCGGCTGTCCGGATCGGTCCATCCGCAAAGTCCCGTTTCATCTCCGTAATAAATCGTCGGCGCGCCCGGCCAGGTCATCAGTATAACCGCTCCCTCGCGGAAAATACCTTTGTTAATTCCTTCTTCGGCTGCACGAGGTCCCAGATACGCCAAACGTCCTACTCTCCGATTAGTTTTTGTCATAAAACGGGAATGATCGTGATTTGACAGTTCATTCATCGCGGTCAGCAGAGAACCTCTATGCATACGACACATGTTATAACGCATGGTATCATAAAAAATCTGTCCATTATTCAGCATGTGTTCTTCATAACGATCACTGTGTTTTTCCAGACCCGTTAAAAACCAGGTAACAGGATCCATAAATGCATCATAATTCATGATCGTATCCCATTCATCTCCCTGCAGCCAGGAATAGGCATCTCCATAGTGTTCTGCTAAAATAATGGCATCTTCTTTCGAATCCTTTACATTTTCCCGGAAACGTTTCCAAAAGTTATGATTAAACTCCGGTGTACGGCCCAGATCGGCTGCTACATCCAAACGCCATCCATCCACGCAATACGGCTCAGAAACCCATTTGCGCCCGATCCGCATAACATAATCGCAAAGTTCTTCGGATTCTTCATAATTTAATTTCGGCAAAGTATCGTGATCCCACCAGCCTTCATAGCTGTCATTGTAAGGCCACCGTTCCTCCTGCTGATCTTTAAAATGAAAGAATTTGCGGTACGGACTGTCTGCGCTGACATAAGCCCCTTTTTCATAGCCTTCCTGTTCTTCATAAATCCGTTCCCGATCCAGCCATTTATTAAACGAACCGCAGTGATTAAAAACACCATCTAAAATAATACGCATCCCTCTTTTATGTGCTTCCTGACAAAGCTTTGCAAACAGAGCATTGCTGGCTTCCAGGTTTTTAAAGCTGGTCGTACGCGTAATATAACGCGATGCCGTTTGATTATTATGAACACCCTGCGGCAGGATTTCACCTTCGTCCTCTAAAATCACACCATAATGCGGGTCGATATAATCATAATCCTGACTATCATATTTATGATTCGAAGGAGAAACAAAAAGGGGATTAAAATAAATCGCATCCACTCCCAGATTTTCCAGATAATCTAACTTATCCAAAACGCCCTGCAGATCTCCGCCATAAAAACGTCCTACATCCAGCGACAGGGAATCATCTGACCAATTCTGTGCACGGGTGGAAGGAATCCCATCTACATATAAATATTCCCGATCCAATACATCATTGGACGGATCTCCATTGCAGAAACGATCGGTAAAAATCTGATAAAAAACAGCACCTTTCGCCCACTCCGGTACATGAACCCCAGGACGTACCACAAAACTATAGCAGCGATCCGTTTCCTCTGTAACCCCTAACTTACTGTAACGAATCTGCTTTTCTCCTTTTTTTACAATAAAATAATACCAAAATGGCTTACTTCCAACTGCCACTTCGGTTTCATAAAAATCAAACTGCGAGTCAAAACGGCTTTCTTCTTCCGATTCTACTCGCTTCATCAAAAATGCCTTGCTTTCTTCATCAGCTGTTTCGCTGAATTCTGTCTTACATTCTGAAGAAGTTCCCTCACCAGAGCTTTCCTGATCTTCAGCATCTGCTTCCTTTGCTTCTATATCAGCTTTTGCTTTATTTTCTGTATCTGCTTCTTCATCAGCTTTTGTTTTATTTTCTGTATCTGCCTCTATATCAGCTTTTGCTTTATTTTCTATATCCGCTTCTTCGTAACACTGCGTATAAAGGATGACTTCATCGACATCTCCTTTGCGTGTACGAAAGCGAATTTTTAACAGATCTCCCGCATCCGGTTCCTCCGGGCTTCGAAACATCCCGCTTTCATCCGAAAATAACGCACGTAAATCAATCTCTGCACTCATTTTATAGACCTCTTTCTCCGCTTTTTTACCTCTGTATATTTTATTATAACATCCCTTTTAACACAAGTTAAACATCCAAATCAAGACATAAAAAATTCCCTTCAAAATGACCTGCATTTTCTACAAAAAAATGGTTTTATGAGAAAACACGATCACTAAAAGGGAATTTTTACCAAAGAATGACCACGATTTTCTACACCCTGAACAGAGAAAAGGCCAGCACGGGGGAGTACTGACCTTTTCAGGAGAAGGTATTTTATTTTATGGGGTGTAGCAAAAAATATATGATGTATTGGGGGATTTACGTTCTTTATTATATCCCTCTTTTCCAAATCAGTGTTCACAAATTCCTTTGTATTTTTATTACAATTCTATGCACGGTGAATAACTTTCCAGCGAAAAACAAAAAAACCATGGAAAAATTGCTTGATTTTCTCATGGTTTTTTCTTATTTTTATAACATCGTATTTTTATCCATGTGATATGGATTGTGATTGCTCAGAATTGTATCGTTACCATTCCCAATCGCAGTTTTAGAATTCCCAATCGCAGTTTTAGAATTCTCAATCACAGTTTTAGGCTTCAGCATCCCATCGCTGCAACTCCTACCCTCTATTTTTAGAGAGTTTCTGTAAATAACGCTTCAAATTCCTCACGGCTGATTTTTTCTTTTTCCAGCAAAAGAACTGCACTCTTTTCCAGAACATCACGGTGTTTTTCCAAAATCGCTCTAGCCTTGTCATAGCAATCGTCAACAATGCGTTTTACTTCATTATCAATCTTCGTAGCAATGCTTTCGCTGTAGCTGCGTGTCTGCGCCAGGTCACGACCGATAAATACTTCGTCGTCATTGCTTCCATAATGAATCATACCCAGCGTATCGGACATACCGTAAACTGTTACCATATTGCGTGCGATTCCCGTTGCCTGCTTAATATCCTGAGATGCTCCTGTGGTAACATCCTGGAAGATCAGTTCTTCTGCAATCCGTCCGCCCAGACTGACCATGATATTCTGAAGCATTTCATTCTTCGTATTAAACATCTCATCTGCACCAGGCTGCGGCATCGTATAACCAGCTGCGCCCATACCTGTCGGAATGATCGAAACGGTATGCACAGGACCTACGTCCGGCAGTACATGGAATAAAATCGCATGACCCGATTCGTGGTAAGCAGTGATTCGTTTTTCTTTTTCGGATACCAGACGGCTTTTCTTCTCCGCACCAATTCCAACTTTAATAAAGGACTGGTTAATATCCTGCTTGCTGATATAAGGACGATTTTCCTTTGCTGCCCGAATTGCAGCTTCATTCATCAGATTTTCCAGATCTGCACCGGCAAATCCGGATGTTGTCAACGCAATCTGATGCAGATCAACGTCATCAGCCAGTGGCTTCGTCCGGCAATGTACTTTCAGGATTTCTTCACGACCCTTTACATCCGGCTTTCCTACGCCTACTTTTCGGTCAAAACGACCAGGTCTTAAAATCGCAGGATCCAGAATATCCACACGGTTTGTAGCAGCTAATACAATGATTCCTTCGTTTACCCCAAAACCATCCATCTCTACCAGCAGCTGGTTCAAGGTCTGTTCCCGTTCATCATGGCCGCCGCCCATACCGGCACCGCGCCGTCTTGCGACTGCATCAATTTCATCAATAAATACAATACAGGGTGCATTGCTTTTTGCTTCCTGAAAGAGATCTCTGACACGTGATGCGCCGACACCGACAAACATTTCCACGAAATCAGAACCGGAAATACTAAAGAAAGGAACACCAGCTTCTCCGGCTACGGCTTTTGCCAACAAAGTCTTACCAGTACCGGGAGAACCTACTAACAGTACACCTTTGGGAATTCTTGCGCCCAGATTCATATATTTACCCGGTGCTTTCAGGAAATCCACTAATTCTTCAAGTTCTTCTTTTTCTTCGTGTAACCCTGCTACATCTTTAAATGTAACACGATGCTTGCCGTCATCTTTGCGGGCACGGCTCTTTCCGAAATTCATCATCCGGTTGTTGCTGCCGCCCTGCATCGCCTGATTATTCATCATGACAAACATCATACCGATCAGTATGATTCCACATAAAATCGGCAGTACGATCGTTAACAAATGATTTTCACGCTGAACATTGCCAATCTCGATCACAGCACTGGTTTTTTCCAGCTTATCTAATTCCGCATTGACATCTGCAACGTTCAGAGAATAACTTTTTCCATCCTTCAGCTGAAACGTAATCCGTCCTGTCGGAGTCTCTGCATTCGGTGACACCTTCACCGATACAATCTGACCAGCTGCGATCAATTTGTCATACTCATTATAGGTACAGGCATTGCCATAAAAAATATTAGAACTGGTATAAATCAATACCAATACCAGAACGATCAGCAGCGGAAGAACATAATTCGCTCTCTTTTTCAATTGAGAAAAAACCTCCTAAACTTTTTAATATCAATCCTTGTCGAATTCAACTACACCAATGTAAGGGAGATTTCTATAACGCTGATCATAATCCAGTCCATATCCAACAACAAATTCATCCGGGATTTCAAACGCTGTGTAATCCACATGAACTTCTTTCACACGTCTGGACGGCTTATCCAGGAGCGTACAGATGCGAATACTTGCAGGCTCTCTGTGCTGCAGCAGATCGCAAAGATGATGCAGCGTTCTGCCGGAATCCACAATATCCTCTACGATCAGAACATCCTTACCTTTTAAGGGTTCGTCCAGATCTTTCACGATTTTGATGATACCACTGGACTTTGTGTCTGCTCCATAACTGGATACGGACATAAAATCAAAGGTCACTGGTACGGTGATTCTTTTCGCCAACTCACAGGTAAAACAAACGCCGCCCTTTAAAATGCAAATCAAATGGACGGTCTTCCCCTGATAATCTTCACTGATTTTAGCACCAATCTCACTAATCTTTCGATCAATTTCTTCTTCTGTAAGCAGAATCCGTACTCTTTCGCTCATGACATTATTCTCCTCTTTTCTGTATGATTTCTAATACATTGTGTGTATCCCTGCTCACTTTATAGGCTGCGGAAATCCTGCCATCTCCTATCCACACGATATGCGCCCCCTCTGCCAGCAAAGGAATCTGATCTCTTTGCACAGCAGGAATCTTCTGATCGATCAGATAGGATTTTAACGTCTTTCTGCCTCCATTTTCCAGCTGGAAATAATCTCCGGGCTGTCTCGTTCGCAAGGAAAGTCCACTTTTGATTTTATCATAATCAAACCATTTCGTATAGCTGTTTTCTGGAATTTTTTCGCCATTATATGAAAAAATCCGCATAAAAATCCCCTTTTCCAGCCCCGGCCGCAAAATAGAAATCACGTTTCCATCAGAGAGCAGCAGCGAATCAGCTCCATTCGTTTGCTTACTGCCCGCCTTGATTCTGCTCTCGGTTTCCAGCCCTGTTTCACTTTCCGTTTTCAGCTCTGTTCCACTCCCGGTTTCCGGCTTTATAAGCGCCTCCCCGCAAAAAATCAGCTGCTCGTACTGCTTTGTGACACGAATATTTCCCGGCAAAAGCGTCCACTTCGAAGTTGCCCCATCCATTAGCTGCTCCAGTTCTGCCAGATGCACATGTCCAATATTCTTCAAAGTCTCCTGCTGCTTGACACGCTCACATGCCTGAAATAAGATCTCACGCCGGATGATCGGTCGACATTTTTTCAGTTCTGGAATGGGGAGAACATATCGCCTTTCCGTCGTTCTGCTGCTTCCGTTTTTTCCTGTTGTTTCCAAGTAATCCCTCGACAGGCTTTTGGAAGCTTCCATTTCCTGCATCCACTGCTTCGCCAAATCCTCTATCAATTCCTGCGCTTCTGTCAGATAACCCGCTGCCTGAACAACATGCTCGCTTGCCTGCGGATTCAGTTCCCGTTCGATCAGCGGAATCACCTGATGACGCAGGCGATTTCTGGTATAACAATCTTCTAAATTAGTTTCATCAGTACACCAGTCGATTGCATGCTCCAACAGCCACCGCTCCACTTCTGCTCGACTAAGCGACAGCAAGGGACGGATGATCGTAACTGTCTGTTCAACTTTCTGCTTAACCGTCTGTTCAACTTCCTGCTTAACCG
>CAZTHP010000005.1:34823-54408 GCA_964613155.1 uncultured Lachnospiraceae bacterium
AATGCGCTTTTCGCATTTCTCTGGCCGGTGCCATCCCGCCCAGCCCGCGCAAACTGCTGCCGCGAAATAAATGATGCAAAATAGTTTCGCAGTTATCATCGCGATGATGTGCAACTGCGACCTTATTTGCGCCAATTACATATGCTGTTTGAAAAAAACAATCATATCGCACTTTTCGAGCTGCTTCTTCTTCGGAAAGCCCTTCCCTGCGCACGATTTCCGGTACATCGACCTGACAAACATGCAGCGGTACCTTCCATTTTGCACACTGTTCTTGTACAAATACAACATCGCGCTGTGCAGTCGCTCCACGAATCCCATGATTGACTGTAATCGCTTCCACGCGAATTCCCAAAAATATTTCTAGATTTTTTAAAATCCGAAGCAGGCAGATGGAATCGGCACCGCCGGAAACAGCTGCTAAAACAACTTCTCCAGAAGAAAGCAGCTTATTCTTCTGAATAAAATCCCAAACCTTCCGTTCCAGACTGTCCAGATTAGAAGGAAATAGGGTCTTCTTTTTCTGATTGGTAGAACTTGATCTCATCTTCACTCCACATTATCCTATTTTCCCAAATCGAATTTTTGCTTTTATGGAATCCCTGTTTTGATATGATTTCCACTCAAACCGAATATCTACGCCAACAAAACATCTACTCCAACAGAATGTCTATTTTCTTATAACATCTATATTAACACAGTTCCTGTTTTAATATAGTTTCTGTTCAAATCAAATATCCACTTTCATATAATCTCCACTTTTCCCATCATACTACTTTCTCCAAATTCCAGCAACTAATATTGTCATGTCATCTTGAATCGTTTCCTCTAACAGCAAAAGCTGGTGCATAAGCCAATCGGCGATTTCCTGCGCATGGCGCAGCGGACATGCTGCGATCAGATCCTTGAAAATCTCATCTGCCGCCAAACCCGCTTTTTCCAGCGCCCCATCCGTCATCATCACAAGCAGATCTCCCGACTGCAGCGTTTCGTTCGGAGCCAGATTTTCATCCAGATCATTCCAAGAAATCATTCCCACCGGAATTGCCTGTCCACGGATTGCCGATACATTGCTCCCCCGTTTTAAATAGCCGGAGGAGGCACCCATTTTTGCGAATTGGCAAACACCACTGTAGAGATCAAACAGACAGATATCCAGCGTTGTTGGTGTCTGCCGAAAACGCCAATTTAACAGCATATGGTTAATCATACTGATCGCCGACATCAGGGAAAAGCCATTTTCCAAAAGCTGCTCCAGCATCTCCACTGCCATTTTACTTTCCATTCCTGCCTGTTTGCCACTCCCCATTCCATCAGAAAGGCAAAGCAGCATTTTTTCTTCTCCCAGCATTTTCACGGAAAAGGAATCTCCGCAGCAGGATTCGCCAGCCTTATTGCGCCGTGAAATCCCATAAAGTACCTGATAAGCCGGCTTTTCAATAAAATGCACATCTCCTTCCCGGCTGCCAATGACTGAACGACAATCATAGGCAGGACAAAAGCGTTTTCCTGATTCGGTTTGCAGCAAACCTGCGATTTCCTGCACAGATACCTGCACACCTTTTCGGCAAATAAAATGGGCAAAAATCTCCTGTTTTCCATTGGAATCTGCCAATACCTGAAAATGACGGAGCTTCATCCGCTTCCCCAAAAACTTCTGCTCCATTTTTTCTGCGTAGCAATCCGTCACATCCTGCAGCGCATCCATTTTTTCCTGCTTCTCCTGTATTACCTTTCCGATTTCCAGAAATTGCAGTCGGATTGCCTGGCGACTTTCCAGAAAACGCTGCTTCCATTCTGCCGCGCTCAATCTTTCCTCCTCAAACAGCAAACTTTGATCATCAAAACAATTTCCCAATGTGATCAGCTGATCTGCCAGTCGTTTCCAGCTCTGTCCAAAAGCGGAAATCCCTCTGGAAGGGACTGCTGTCAAAGCCAGTTCGCTGGAAGCATCGAACCGTCTGTCCCCCTTGTTTTCGCTGTTTTTTTCTTTTCTCCTTCGAATCTGCATCGGAGATACGATCAAAAACACAACCATCGCCAACAATAAAGAATCAAACATTTTTGTCGGAATCATTTCGCGTAAAAACAGATATCCCAGAGCTATGCCCGAGCCAAATGCCAAACAAGTCGCACCTTTTCCCAAACGGCGAAACAGCGCACAACAGATGCCGCCGCACAGCATTGCAACTATTTGAATCAATTCACCGCCTAAAAGATACCAACGCAGCAATCCGCACACAACCCCAGCTGCCGCTCCGCCTGCCAGACCCTTGTAAAAACCGCCCGCCAACACGCCGATCAATACCAGAGTTTCCACCCAATTATAAAATGCATTTCGATCTCCTAAAAGCAACATCAGCACTACAGCTCCCACTCCGGCCAGAATTGTCTTTATCCACTCCTTCTTACTCACAGAAAGCTCCCTCCCTAACCATATCCATGTGAATCCAATTTCGTTCTTTCACGCCATTATACCTGTCCGCCCTGATAAAATATGTAGAAAAAAATACTCCCAACTAACAAAAACCAGATTTTCACTGGATTTTTTGTTAATTGGAAGTATCCCGTTAACTTTCCATCTGTTTTCCCAGAAATCCTGCTGCCGCCGCTGCAAGCTTCTGCTCAGCTTCTCCCATTTTTTTGCGGGAATCCCGGCTCATCAGACTGACTGCACCGATCGCATCTCCCTCACAAATGATCGGATAAACGACCATACTGCTGTAGTCCCCCGGATCACCAGCGATCAATGAAACCGGTTTGATCCCATCTCTTGCATTCGGCAAAATGACGGTGCGATTGCTGATTACAGATTCCATCTGTTTGCTGATCTGCTTTCCCTGAATTTCCTTTTTGGCACCTCCGGAAGCGGCAATGATCTGATCCCGGTCCATAATGCATACCATATGCCCCGTTGTCTGCGCCAGCGTATCCGCATACTGTTTGGCAAAAGCCCCTAAATCCTCCATAGGTGAATATTTTTTTAAAACGATGCTGCCTTCCTCATCGGTATAGATTTCAAGTGGTGTACCTTCCCGTAATCTTAAGGTTCTTCTGATTTCCTTCGGAATCACAATTCTTCCCAGATCATCGATTCTTCGTACAATTCCTGTTGCTTTCATATATCAATTTCTCCTTTTGTCCATGTTACTTCTGCCAGTATTATCTGTCAAAAAAGAAATAATATACCAATGCTTTCTTCCGGCTTTTTTCAAAATTTCTTCCGACCTTTTTCAAATTTTCTTCCGTTCTGCCGCTCTGCATCATTTATTTTTTTTGCGGCCTGTTTGAATAACTGGAACCGGTGTTTCATCGTACTGATCCAGATTATTGATATATTTCTTCGTTTCTGCCACAATAACCGGTGAAAGCAGTAAAACTGCGACCAGATTGGGAATCGCCATCAACGCATTTAAAATATCCGCGATCGTCCATACTAAATCCAGTTCCACGATCGGCGCGATCACAGCGATCAGAATATACAGCGCACGATACGGCATAAGACCTGCTTTTCCTGCAAAATATTCTACACAACGTTCTCCATAATAAGCCCATCCTAAAATAGTCGAATACGCGAAGGTAATAATACCGATAACTAAAATCAGCGGTCCGACCACAGGAATCTGGTTAAATGCCATCGAAGTCAGCACACCACCGTTATCAATTTCATTTGCATTGATCGCAGGATTTTTCATAATAGTAGAAACCAGCACCAGACCTGTCATCAGACAAACAACTACAGTGTCCCAGAAAGTACCAGTTGCAGAAACCAATGCCTGACGCACGGGATTTCGTGTCTGTGCAGCTGCCGCTGCAATCGGCGCAGAACCCATACCAGATTCATTGGAAAACAGACCACGGGCAACACCAAATCGCATTGCGATCAAAATACCGCTGCCTACTAAACCGCCTGCTGCTGCTCCCGGTGTAAATGCCAGTTTACAGATCGTCACGATCGCAGGAATAATATAATCATAATTGATTCCTAAAATAATGACACAGCCCAATACGTAAAATGCTGCCATAAACGGAACCAGCTTTTCGCATACATTTGCAATACTCTTAATACCGCCGAAAATTACAACTGCTGTTAAGAGTGCAATGATCACACCCACAATTTCCTGATTAATATGTAAATTTTCATGACAGACCGTTGCGATCGCATTGACCTGCGTTGCACATCCAATACCAAAGGACGCTAATCCCGCAAAAACCGCAAAAATAATCGCCAGCCATTTCATATTCAGACCACGTTCCAGCGCATACATCGCACCGCCCTGCATCCGGCCGTCTTCGGTTTTCACGCGATATTTGACCGCGATCAGGGATTCGGAATATTTCGTTGCGATTCCAAATACACCCGTCAGCCAGCACCAGAGAACCGCACCAGGTCCACCTAACGCAATCGCAGTTCCAACACCGATGATATTACCCGTACCGATCGTAGAAGCCAACGCCGTAGCCAGCGCACCAAACTGGCTTACCTCACCCTCTGCATCCGGATCTTTTGCAACGGATAATTTAATTCCTTTGGTAATCGTCTGCCGCTGGATAAATCCCGTACGGATCGTCAGAAAAATATGGGTACCTAACAACAGTAAGATCATGCCCCAGCCCCATACCAGATCATCAAGTTTCGTAATCATCTCTGTGATCATTTCCATATTGCACTCCTCCTCGCATTTTCAGCATTGTACAAAAATTTGATAAACTGAAATCTGGATAACAAAAAGGGTGGAGAAATACTTTTCTTCACCCTTTCATCAAATGACAAAATCATCTTTGTAACGTATCACAGTATGATAAATCACACGATTCATAAATCCATCTGTCTTTTTGCCTGAGAGATTCGCATTTCCTGCTTGCACCTTCGGCATTCACCCACTCGTGAACTTCTCCAGATTGCAGTCCACATCCGGTCTTTGCATTCCGGATGATTCTTCCCGCACATATTCGCTTTTTAATAGAAAACCATATTTTGTGACAAATGTCAAGAAGAATTTTATTTGTCAGACAAAACTTCATCACAATGCATCATCACAATGCATCATTACAATCGGAGAACAATCTGCTCACGAATGTTTTGCTGAATCTGATCACAATTTTCTTTCCAACGTTACAAGCAAATGGCGATCAGATCACCATGGAATCCATCCGATTTTCGCTTAACGTCTCCACTGCTTCCAAACAGAGGGATGGAATAACAATAACAGCGGGAATAATTCCAGTCGTCCTGCCAGCATATCAAACATCAGCACCCACTTTGAAAGTATGGAGAACGAACCAAAACTTTCCGTAGGACCTGCCATTCCCATACCGGGACCGATATTATTTAAGCAGGCTAATACCCCGGTAAATGTACTTGCCAGATCTTTTCCATCCAAAGATACCACGATCATAGAAAGTGCAAATAAAATCATAAAGGTAATAAAATACACATTGACCGCCCGCATCACTTCATTTTCAACCGGCTTCCCATCCATTTTAATCGTTTGGATGCTCTTAGGATGCATGTAGGAATTTAACTCCTTTTTCACGGTTTTTAACAAAAGTACAATACGGGATACTTTAATACCGCCGCCGGTACTGCCCGCACAGGCACCAATAAACATCACCAGAAGCAGCAGCGTTTTCGACAATGTCGGCCAGATATCATAGTCCAGCGTTGCAAATCCTGTCGAGGTCATCAGCGAAGATACCTGGAAAAAAGCATCCCGCACCGTATGACCAGTTGATAACGAAGCTCTGCATACATCGACGGCAATCAGACCAGATGCGGCAAACATAATCAGCAGATACGCACGTACTTCTTCCATTTCCAGGATTTTTCTGCCTTTTCGCTCCAAAAGATAATAATACGCATTAAAATTAATACCGGAAATCGTCATAAAAATCGCTGTCAGCCATTGGATATAAGGCGAATAACTCGCCATACTGTCATTTTTAATGCCAAATCCACCCGTTCCGACAGTACCAAAGGAAATCGTCGCCGCATCAAATAGCGAAACACCGCCTAACAGCATCAAAATGATCTGTAACAGCGTCAAAACAATATAAATCCAGTATAAGATCATTGCCGTCCGCCGAACACGCGGCACTAATTTTCCCACAGAAGGCCCGGGGCTCTCTGCCCGCATCAAGTTCATATTGGAGCCGCCGCTCAACGGAATAACCGCCAGTAAAAAAACCAGTACTCCCATACCGCCAATCCAATGGGTAAAGGATCTCCAGAATAAAATTCCGCGAGAAAGAGCCTCTACATCACTTAAAATACTGGCTCCAGTCGTGGTAAAACCGGAAATCGTCTCAAATAATGCCTCTGTAAACGAAGGAATCTCTCCACTCAATAAAAAAGGGAGACAGCCAAACAGACTCATCGCAATCCAACTTAACGCCGTTGCAATACATCCTTCTTTTAAATAAAATACGGTACGCTTCGGTTTTTTATGCGTCAAAAATCCACCAATCACCGCACAAAGCAGGATTGGAATCAAAAAATCCCACACACTTTCCTGATAAATAAGTGCTACAAGACAGGGTAACAGCATTAAAACTGCTTCAATATTCAACACCCAGCCCAATATATAGAGAATCATCGAACGATTCATACAGCTTTCGTTCCCTTCTTCACTTTATTTTTTTAAAATATCCTGCAAAACATCAAATCCCGTATGTGCCGTTACAATGATTACCGTATCATTTGCCTGAATCCAATCATCACCGCCCGGAATAATGATCTGTCCATTGCGGTTGATGCAGGCAATCAGCAGATTATCTTTTAACTGCAGCTCTTTTAACGGTTTTCCCGTCAGTTCAGACTCCCCTTTTACACGAAATTCGATTGCTTCCACACGATATTCAAACATATGGTACAATGTTTCCACGTTGCTGTCCTTCGAAGCTGTCAGCGCCCGTACATAAGCAATGATCGCTTCTGCGGTAATATACTTCGGATACACGACACTCCCTAAATCCAGTCGATTGATCACATGGCTGAAATGAATGCGATTGATCTTCGTGATCACCTTGGCATCTGAAACTTCCCTCGCATGCAGAGTCAGCAAAATATTTTCCTCGTCAATCCCGGTCAGCGGAATAAACGCGTCCACATGCTCTAAATCTTCTTCCTTCAAAAGTTCTTCCTTTGTACCATCTCCATTGATGATCGTCGCACCCGGAAGCAGTACACTCAATTCCTCACAGCGCTCCTGATTGGCTTCGATGATCCGCACTTCCACGCCGACTTCCAAAAGCTGTTTTGCCAGATAATATGCAGACTTTCCACCGCCGACCAGAAGGGCACTTCGAACCCGATGCCGCTGAATCCCGATTTCTTCCAGAAATTCTGCTGCTGCCTTTGCCGACGCAATAAAGGAAATCACATCCCCTTCCTGCAGAACAAAATTACCACCGGGAATCTGCACTTCATTGCCGCGCTCCACCGCGCAGACCAGAATATTTTTCGTAAGATTTCGCCCTAAAAGAGCCAAACTCTGCCCGTGCAGCACATTTCCCTCCGGAATTTTAATCCGGATCATCTCCGCCAGACCACGAGCAAAAGTATTCACGCCCAAAGCCGCCGGCAAATACAAAACGCGGGCAATTTCATTTGCCGCCTCTAATTCCGGATTAATAATCATCGCCAATTCCAAACGTTCCTGCAAATAATTAATCTCCTGACTGTAATCAGGATCTCGTACACGTGCGATCGCAGCGCAATTACCCACGCGCTTTGCAACCGTACAGGTCAGTAAATTCAGCTCATCCGAATCGGTTACCGCAATGATCAGATCTGCCGTCTCAATCCCCGCATCCTTCTGGACACTGTAACTGGCGCCATTTCCAACCAGTCCCATGACATCATACAAATCCGTCAAAGCCTGCACTCGCGCAGCACTTTTATCGACCACCGCAATATCATGACCCTCTTTGCACAGCTGCTCCGTCAAAGTCGCTCCTACCTTGCCGCAGCCCACAATAATAATACTCAATCCACGCTTCGCCGAAGTCTGGTCTCCCAAACTCTGACTCACTGCACTTTTTATTTTCTCAAACATAATCATTTCCTTATCCTGGCAAATTCCTTTTTAACCATATTCTTTTTTGACCATATTCTTTTTGAGATCAAATTCCTTATTCTGACTATTCTATTTCTGTAGTTTTTCTTATTTTAGCTATTCTATTCTTGCAAATTTTCTCATTCCGGCTGTTCTATTTTTGCAAATTTTCTCAGGCTGGCTATTCTATTTTTGCAAAATCCCTTATTAGGGCTATTTTATCCATTTCTATTGATTTGTATTTTTCATTGTAAACAAATGCTCTGGATTTCCGGATTTTCATGAAATCCGCTTTCGAACAGAAATCCTGGATTTTCCTTTTTCCTAGGAACGATACAGCAATTTCTCACAGAGCGCAGCACCTTCCGCCCCTTTACTATTTAAAATCGTAACCGTTCCGCGTTTTTCTGAGGTATTTAAAATCTCATGCGCTTCCAGCTGACGTCTTACCTGTCTTCCTACGCCCATCGCACTGTCATACAAAATGACATCGCGTCCCACAACTTCCTGAATTGCTTTTTTGACAAACGGAAAATGGGTACATCCCAGCACAACGGCATCAATCTTTTCTTCCTGAAGCGGCGCAAACTGCTGCCGCAGATAATGAAGCAGCTGCGGAGAATAGATTTCCTGACGCTCAACAAAACGTACAATATCCGGGCAGGGCAGCGAAATAATCTTTGCCTGATCCTCATAACGCGCTCGCAGCTGCTGAAATTTTTCCTCTTTCAGCGTAAAAGGAGTCGCCATCACCACCACAGTCGAATTCTTCTGATGCAAAACTGCCGGTTTCAACGCCGGTTCCAGACCAATCATCGGAATATCGGGATATTTTTCCCGTAATTCCTGAATCGCAGCCGCAGTAGCCGTATTACAAGCCACAACAACGGCCTTACAGCCCTGCTCCATCAAAATTTCCACACCGTCCATTGTCAGCTTTCGAATTTCCTCTCTGCTCTTTTGCCCGTATGGAGCATTGGCAGAATCCCCAAAATATACAAAATTTTCATAAGGCAAAAACTCGATCAAAGCTTTCAGCACGCTGATTCCGCCTACACCTGAGTCCATTACCCCCACTGGTTTTTCTATCATCATGTATCTCACCTTTTTGCAAATGACCCAACTCTCAAAGTATGAGCCTTACAAAATTAAATTTCTCAACTCAGCAAATGCCATTTCTCCCGCGCACAAACGCATGGAAATCCGGCGAAAATATTATAGAACAATTACCAGTACTTTTCAAGTCACAGCAAAGGAAATCCCGTTCTTCGTACAATCCCCTCCCTTGAGAAATCCCTTTTATGAGAAATCCCTTCTATTCTGCCCAGCTATCCTTACTCGTTCCTCTGATCAGTACAATCTTTGACTTATACATAGCAATCTGAATCTGTTATCACTACCAGTCTGAACTAATACGAAATAGCAGCCTGGATCCGTTATCACTATCCGCCTGGACAAATCAGAAATACCAACTCGGATGTTTGAAACAAAACAGAAGTCTGCTGCCGATACTCACGCGGAAATTTCTTGAAAAAAAACACTGAAATGCGGCTGAAATGCAACAAATCCTTGACAAACATCTAATAAGAGTATATAAAGAAATAGCAGAATTGGTAACGATTCATTCAAGCATGTTTTTTGAGCTTCCAACTGCATTTCAGGAACGAGAAATGCTTGCTGAACTGTTACAATAGATGAGTCTGACTACTATTAAAATCATGAGGGAGTGTATATCCATGAAAAAAGCAGAACTTATTGCAGCTATGGCTGCTAAAACAGGCATGAAGAAAACCGATGCACAGAAAGCATTAGACGCATTTATGGAAGTTGTCGGCGAAGAACTGGCAGCTGGTGAAAAAGTACAGCTGACCGGATTTGGTACATTTGAAGTATCCGAAAGAGCTGCAAGAGAAGGAAGAAACCCCCAGAGCGGTGAAACCATGATGATCGCTGCTTCCAAAGCTCCGAAATTCAAAGCAGGTAAAGTATTAAAAGACAAAGTAAACGCTTAATCACGTTTGAACCTGCTTGCCGAACAGACAGGTATGAAATTTTATGAGACTTGACAAGTATTTAAAAGTATCCCGTCTGATCAAAAGACGGTCAGTCGCCAATGAAGCCTGTGATGCAGGTCGTATCATTGTAAATGGAAAGACCGAAAAAGCCTCTTACAATGTGAAAATTGGTGATGAATTAGAAATCCTTTTTGGAACACGTTCCGTAAAGGTCCGTATTCTGAATGTTCAGGATACCGTTAAAAAAGAAGAAGCAGCCGATTTGTACGAATATATTTGATTTCGTTCTGAATATATTTGATTTATTTACGGATATATTTAATCTATTTACGAATATGTTTGATTCTTTTTAGAAAGCAATCGGAAGATTCTAGTATAACTCCTGCCTACGATTCATACAATAAGATGAAGACTAGGGCAGGAGTTTTTTCTATGGCAGATTTTTCCAAAACCGACGATTCAAAAAAGAATTTTTATTCTACAAATATAGGTAATTTAAATTCAGGCTTTTCCAAATCAGATTCCACAAGCCCCCGGCACCATGGCCACCGAATTTCCATGGCAGATCGCGCCTGGATGCAGATCAGCGGTGTATTAGAGGTAATATCCTTTGATCCGGAGGAAATTGTGCTGGACACCGAAGAAGGTCGGATGCAGATTAAAGGAACGAATCTGCAGGTCAAACAGCTGGCAATTGAATCTGGTGAACTGGAGATCGAGGGGCGTCCCAATAGTATTTCCTATACAGAAGTGAAAAAACCGGTTACAACGGCTTCTGTTTTCTCCCGAATTTTCCGCTGATGGCTTCTTTCATTTATTCACAAGGAATCGCATTTCTGGCATTTTTTCTGCTAGGAATCGGAATCGCTGCCCTGTTTGACCTGTTTCGGATGATCCGGCGCATCTTCCCGCACCATTCTCTGGCCGTTAAACTGGAAGATTTCTGCTTTTGCATGCTTTCCGGCATCGCAATCGGAATCGCCTTATTTTATTTCCAAACCGGCAAACTCCGTATTTTTCTGCCAATTTCTATTTTTTCAGGAATCGCACTTTGGAATATCAGCTTGGGACGATTCATCATGGGACCGTTTTTACAGCTTCTCATCCGAATCCGAAACAAGCTATCCCATTTGCGAAAAAGCTAATTCCATCCAAAAGACGATTGCAAAAGCAACTGTTACAAAGATTCATAAAATAGATTTGGAAAAACAACTGCTTACAAAGATTTACAAAGCTGATTTGGAAAAATAACTGCTTACAAAGATTCACAAAGCTGATTTAGAAAAAAAACTGTTACAAAGATTCACAAAATGGATTAAAAAAACAACTGCTTAAAAAGATTTGTGAAAAATCGATTCTGAAAAATCAGCTTGAAAAATCAGAAAATATGCACTACACTAAAGGCAGACAACTTACAGACCGGAAACAACTGGCAATCACGCCATCTTCCAGCGTTTCCGCTAAGAAAGGTAGGCAAGCTTAATGGAAAAAAGCAGCAAAACCCCTTATAGAAGCTATGCGCGCAGACCTTCCGCAAAAATGCAGAAAAAACGAATGCGCCGTACGTTCGCTGGCATTGCTCTGATCATAGTCCTCGCTGCTGGAATCATGGGATTTCAAACAATTCGACTGAATCAGCAAAAAGCAGCTTATCTGTCGCAGGCAGCACAGCTGCAGTCGGATATTGAAGATGAAGAAGCACGGCAGAAGGAATTGCTCAAGAAGAAGATTGAAGTCAACTCCGATGCTTATATCGAATCCGAAGCACGGAAGCGACTTGGATTAATTCATGAAGACGAACTGCTTCTCAAACGGAAATAAATGCTATAGAACATCATCACCAATCAGGTTTTTTATTGCTGATCAGGAATCTTATCGCTGATCCAAAACCTCATCACGATTATTTCGAAAGGAGTCACAGGGTTTTTGCCGTATCAAAAGCATCCGGCTTTCTCCACCTTGTGAAAAAATGCTATGAAAAATGAACTGGATATTTTTGAAACAGAAGATGCTGACGATATTATCATTTTAAATGATGAAGACGGAAAAGAATGTCGTTTCCAATTTCTGGATATCATTGATTACAAAGGACGCGAATTTATCGTCCTGCTTTCAGAAGAAGAAGCTGCCAAAGAAGAAAGCGACGTCGATATTCTGGAAGTCGTACCCGCAGCGGATAATCCGGAACTGGAAAGCTATCTTCCGATCGACGATGACGCTGTGATCGAAGCAGTTTTCGAAATTTTTGCAGCGAATAACAAAGATACACTGGATTTTTGTTAGAAGATTTATTTTAAATGGCACAAAACCTGTGGAGACCACTTGTACAAACAGACGGTATCCACAGGTTTTCTCATTATCCTTTCTTTTCTATTTACCAGTTACATTCTCTACTATTTATTTTTTACTCTATTTTTTTATTTTCACTCCGTCTCGATACAGATTGTTTTCAAAAAATCATACATTTCCTGCTCAGTCGGGGGACATCCTGGTAAATGCCGCTCAAAATGGCGGGTGCAATTGCCAACGCCCAGTTTCCCTTTTTTCCCACGATATCCCTGTCCAATACAGATTTTTTCTTTCAAATTTCCCAAAAGCCCTTCTTCCTGCAGCTGGTTCAGTGCCGGAATCAGATAGCCATAACAAGCACTGCACGACTCTACTTCTTCTGCCAATTCCGCCAACTGCAATGCTTTTCCAGCACTCGATAGATCAATCGGATGAATCGGCGCATTCAATTCGCGAATCTGTGCCTTCGAAACATCAGCACAGCCACATCCGCATGCTTGTGCATAACCAATATAGGGCACTTCTTTTACCGGAATATTCAAAAGCCCACAACAAAATGCATCACAAAGCACCGGATCTGCCGCTGCGATCAAACGATCCTGCTGCACCGGGTTTCCGCCGTCTTCAAAACTCAAATCACCGCAAATGCTGTCCACTAAAATAAAGTCCTGGTGAATCCCAGCTGAAAGGTGCCCAATCGGCTCATGCAGCCCCATACGGTGAAATGCTCGTTTCTGAGAATCCGGCAGTAATCCTTTCATATTTTTCAAGGCACAAGTCATCCTCGTCTGGCAATGACCTTTTAAAACAGGAATATTGATCAAAAAATCTACTTCCAACGGCGGCTCACACACCGTTAATGACAGACCCGCACAATCCATTTTCACTGTTTGAGCTTTTTTCATATCCAAAAGTTCTATCCCATAACGTTCTTCTAAATCATAATAACCACATACTTGGAATGAATCCTCTGTTCGATCGCCCACCCAAGAGCTTTCCATCACTGCGATTTTTTCATACCCCAGTTTTTTCAAATAGCAAATAACCCCTTCCGTCACCTGCGGATGCGTCGTACCTCCATCTTCTGCCGGCACAGGTGCTACCAGATTCGGTTTGATTCCAATTCGAACCTGTCTGCGAAATTGCACTAGATCCTCCGTTCCCCAGAGCGAATTTTCCTCTCGACAATCATTCCCGGCATTTTCCTGCAATTGCCTCTGCTGTAAATACTTCTGTCGACAATGCTCTTGGATTCTCTCATCTAAATCTGCCGCTTCTAAAAGCTTCTCCGTCATCTCTTTATAAGCAGTCCCATAAATCAAAAGAATTTCCGTATCTTTCATCCCTTTTTATATCCCTCTCTTTCTTTCCGAAAGCAATCTCCCACTCCCATTTTTCAAGACTCCCGATTGTTTTCTTTCCGTTTTTTTCACGGATTTCACGTGAAATTTTCAAAAAGAGTAATGACTTTTTCGAAAAATCATGTTACTCTATCTTACTATAAAAGCATCGAATCATTTGATGTCCGTTTCTGTTCAACGTTTCTGTTCAATAGGATGTCGGGGAAATACTCCCCACTATGATACAAAAGTGTAACAGTTCAAACGCCAAATGGCAAGTTCGAAAAGGAAGGATAATTTTATGAGAAGACCCAATAAAAATAAAATTTTAAGTTTTGACCTCGATATGACTTTAATCGATGACCGCACCAACAAAATTCCTCAAAGCGCACTGGATGCAATTGCAAAAGTGCGGGAAGATTATTATATTGTAATCGCAACTGGACGCGACCTGACGCTGGATGTAAATCAATTTGTTTTAGAACAAGTTCAGCCAGATGCCTGGATCCATAACAACGGAACGCAGGTTCACATTGAAGGAACCTGCGTCTATTTCCGTAAATTTGACAAAATGTTGATGAAACGTCTGCTGGAATTTGGCCAGAAAAATCAGATCTGCATCTGTGCAAACATCGATAATATTGAATACGCTACCGTTTCCGAACCCCTGGAGCCCATTCTGCATATTCTCTGTCCGGGAAATCCGATTTCATTGGATGTATGGAAATTGCTGGATTCCCCCGTACAGACACTGGGACTGGCCGGAACCGATCAGGATGCGCATATCCTGCGCGAAGCATTTCCCGAAGTAAAAGTCACCCCCGTCATCCCCGATACCTGGTGCGATATTATGGAACCCGAAGTTTCCAAAGTATTAGGTATGCAAAAAGTCCTGGAACACTACGGTTTTACGATGGAACAGGTGATCGCGTTCGGTGACAGTATGAACGACTATGAACTCCTTTCCAGCGCCGGTTATTCCGTTGCTATGGGAAATGCAGCCGATGAATTAAAGAAAATCGCTGATTTCGTAACCGATGACATCGACCGGGACGGAATCGCTAAAGCATTAGATAAAATTTGTCTCTAAATAAACAAAACATATTTCTGAAATCAAGCTGACAAATTTTAGTTCCAAAAAGGGTTGAGCCACAGTCTGTAACGCCACACAGACTGCTGTCAACCCTTTTTCATCCTAGGCTTAATTTTCATCCCAGGCTTAATTTTCATTCCTGACCGAATCTCTATCCTAGGCTTAATCTTCATTCCTGACCGAATCTCCATCCTAGGCTCTTAATCCTCATTCCTGACCGAATCTCCATCCCAGGCTTAATCTTCATTCCTGACTGAATCGAGAATCCATCCATTTTTCGGGCTTAATCTTCTCGTTCCTGCTCCCATTCTAGAATCACGCCGCTCTTGGCATCTAGTTCAAAATCGTATTCGATTCCTTTATGAACAAGAGACCCCTCGTAAACAGCTGCTCCATCCTCATAATCGAGATGCAGGCGAATCTCTTGTTCCGATGCACCAGGGACTTTTTTCAAAATCAGCTGTTTCACATCCTCTTTGGAAAGACGTTCCCCCTTGTCACTGGAATCTGTTTTTTTCGAAAAATAAAAATCTTCTTCAATTTCCATATCCCGATTCAAAATTTTACCGGTTTCTGCGTGGATTTCATAATCATATTCCTGGTTTCCTGCATAAAATTCCACTTCATATTCCCAAATTCCATCGTCTTTTTCCAATTTCACCCGAATATCTGCAATGTCTTTTTCTTTCACACCGGCATCTTTTCGCGCAATTTCACGCGCTTCTGCTTCTGAAATAAAACTTTTGCCTGAAAGAGCTTCCTTCGACTTAATTTCTTCCGCCGCTTTTGTCTCTTTTGCTTTATTGCTCTGTGTTGCTGCTTGTGTCTCTTTTATTTTATTGCTCTGTGTTGCTGCCTTCGTTTCGCTTCCTTTGATTTCAGCTTTTTTCTCCTCCGACTCATTTCCCTGGGTTTCTGCTTCAGAATCCTTCGGAATTACGCCAGAAACACTTTCCTGCCCTCCAAGCGCTGCACTTTGATTTCCAACCTCGCTTGTTTCCGTCGCACTTCCGCATCCCACTAACAACATTACCAGAAAAACAAATCCCAACATTCGAATTCTACGTTTCTTCATACAAAACCCTCCATTTCTTAATTAATCTTGATGACTGTTTGTTTTTGATGATCTTATTGTAGAATGCGATGATTAAATACAGATTAAACTAGAAATTTTTTCAGCTTCTTTTATTCATTTCTGGGAAATTGAAAATGAAAGGTTGTCCCTTTTTGATAACGGCTTTCCACTGTGATTTCACCGCCATGTGCCTCAACGATCCATTTAACCATAGAAAGCCCCAGTCCAGAACTTCCTCCATCCGATGCAGAACGCGAAGGATCGACTTGGTAGAAGCGTTCCCATATCTTAGGAAGATGCTCCTGCGAAATGCCAATCCCATCATCGCGAATATGTCCGAAAATCTGCCCTTCTTTTCCAATCAGACTCACCCAGATATTTCCGCCCTCTTTCCCATAAGCAACTGCATTTTCCAAAAGATTGATAAAACAACGCATCAGCATCGTTTCATCTCCTTCTAAATACAATTCCGGCTCACAGTCTATATAAATTTGAATCCGCTTTCGTTCCGCTCGCTCCTGTTCTTCTTCCACGATCACTTCCAGCAGCTCACTCAGATTGACCATTTCCTTTTGCAGAATCGCCCGTCCCTGATCCGCACGTGATAAAGTCAAAAGCTGCGAGATCATGCCCGTCATTTTATGTGCCTGCTCAAAAATCACCTGCAAACGCTCCCGCAGTTCTTCAGATGGATTTTCATGACGCAGCGAATATTCTGCCTGCATCGCAATCACCGAAACCGGTGTGCGCAGCTCGTGCGAAACATCCGAAGTGAACTGTTTTTCCCGTTCAAATGCTTCTTGAATCCGATCAAACATCCGATCAAATGTCTGTGCTAACTGGTGAATTTCATCCTTTCCTTCCCCCAGACCAATTCGCCGTGTCAAATTTTGACTTTCTGTAATTTCTTCCGCAGCCTGCCGCATCGTTTCAATCGGTTTAAAAGCACGATATGTTACAAAATATCCACCGCCGGCGATTAAAATCACCAAAAGCGGCAGCAGCAAAACAGCCAAATGCATAAGAGCCGTCAGACCCGTTTCCGCTTCCCGATAGGACAGCACACCTCTGACCCAAACTCCACATTCTGTCGATTTCGTTCCCAATGCCTTATAATGATCCAAACACATCCATTTTCCATCACCTTCCGCAATTTCCTGAACCTTACCATCCAAAAGCATCGGTGTTTGCTGTGTCTGCAATCCATACGGCAGCTTTCCGCGAAGATAATTCCCACTTTCATCATAAAAGATCAGATAGACACCATCATAAAAAATATCCGCATCATCCTCCAAAACAATTCCCTGATCACTTTCATACTCAACTTCTTCTATTCCCTCAGAAACTGCTGCCTCCAGCTTTTCCTGCATCGAATACGAGACCTGCCGACCACCAAGTAAAAAAAGTAACCCGCAAACTGCAAAAATCAGCAGCGTCATAAATAACGTATACCAAAGGGTTACGCGGGCTTTCACGGATAACTGTTTCATAAACCTCTGTCACCTTCTCATTTCTTTTGAATAATCTGAAGCAAATGCCTACTTTCCTGCTGCTTGTTATTCATCCCCCAAAAGAGAGGGCTTTTCGCACATTCATTGTAAAATGTAATTCTCATTTATTTTCCCGAAGTACATAACCCGTACCACGAATTGTATGAATTAATTTCGGTTCAAATCCCTCATCAATTTTCTTTCTCAAATATCGAATATAGACATTGATCAGATTGGAACCACCATCATAATCATAATTCCAGATATGCTGCTCAATTTTCTCCCGTGTTAGCACAATTCCCTGATTGCGGATTAAATATTCCAAAATCGCAAATTCCTTACTTGAAAGTTCAATTTCCATTTCTCCGCGAAAAACCTTTCTCGCATCACAGTCCACTTTCAAATCTGCCAAAGTCAAACAGTTATTCACATGTCCCGATGAGCGCCGGAGCATTACACGAATGCGCGCCAGTAATTCATCCAAAGCAAATGGTTTGACCAGATAATCATCTGCTCCTGCATCTAAACCTACCACCCGATCTTCAATACTGTCTTTTGCCGTTAAAAATAAAACCGGTACAACAATTTTTTCCCGCCGCAGCTGCTTCACCACATCAATTCCATTCATCCCCGGCATCATAATATCCAAAACAATCGCATCATATTCTGCACAGCGTACAAAATCCAATACAGATAACCCGTCATAGCACGCATCCACCGTATAATGACTCTGTTTCAATTCTTTTACGATAATATCATTTAAACTTTTTTCATCTTCTGCTACCAAAATCCGCATTAAAATCCCCCTTCGTAACTTAATATTAATACCCCGATCCTAAACTTAATACCAAAGTGAATGCGATTAAATCACTCTTTTCATTTCAATAAATATACTATGATAAAGATAGTGCGATACTGTAGAAAAAAAGCCGAAAGATTCTTTTCTTTGCACTATTTTCAGTTAGCAAAAAACTCTTTCGACTTCTCTTATTTTCATTATTTACAGATTCTCCAGAATTAACCTTGAAACTCAATGCGCTTACGAGCAACAGTTCTAGCCTTAAAACTCAATACGCTTACGAGCACACCGTTCTAGCCGTGTAGATTTCTTAACTCTGAAGTGTTACTATTTTATTTCAAATCCCCGGATTCTTTTTGGCCAATTGGAAGCTGCGCCAATACAATCGCTAAAAACATTAAAAAACAGCCTGCCATTTCTCGTACGTTTAATGCCTGCCCTAAAATAATCCAACCCGCCAGTGCCGAAACAACGGATTCCAGACACAAAATCAAAGATGCAACCGTCGGATTCATTCCCTTTTGTGCTACGATCTGCAAAGTATATGCCACGCCGCAGGAAAGAACACCGGCATATAAAATCGGCATCCAAGCTGCCAGAATATTCGTCAGCTTCGGTGTTTCCAATAAAAACATCGGAACAGCAGAAACCAAACCGCATACAAAAAACTGAATGCAGGAAATCACAACTCCATCACCTTTTGGTGAAAAATGATCAATGATCAAAATATGGATGGAAAATAAGACCGCACAGATCAAGACCAAACCATCACCAAACGAAATCGAAAAGGAATTGCCGGTCATACACAGCAAATATAATCCGATCACTGATAAAAATACACCAATCCAGATTACGATTGAAACCTTCTTTTTGAAAAACAGCCCGATAATTGGCACGATCACTACATAAAGTGCCGTAATAAAACCTGCCTTTCCTACGGTCGTATAAGCAAGCCCCACCTGCTGGAAATTACTGGCCGCACACAAAGCCAGACCACAGCAAATCCCACCGATCAGCTCAGTCCGTGTCACATGCAAAGCCTCTCTCGCCGATAAACGACCTTGCTCTCCCGCCTCTCGACGAGCTCTATTTTTCAAAAAAACAATACACGGAATCAGTACCAGACCGCCAATCAGACTTCGCGTACAATTAAATGTAAACGCCCCGACATACTCCATTCCAACACTCTGCGCCACAAAAGCAACACCCCAGATAATCGCCGTCAACAAAAGCAGCAGCGAATTTCGCATTTGTATTTTCCCCATCACTAAACTCCCTATCTTTTGATTCTTCTCTGACTTTTTCACAAGTCTTTTTTGCAACTGACACTCCAACGGCTAAAGCACGTTGGGTTCTTATATACATTCACTTTCAAATATACTCAAAAGCATATAAGACTAATGAGTTTCTATAAGACTTTCACGATC